>NZ_JAUBWA010000048.1:12047-49569 GCF_036702825.1 Microcoleus sp. A003_D6
GGCAAGATGCCTGTTCCACAAAGAGTTGATTTCTTGTGGAACGGGCATCTTGCCCGTTCCTAAAAAGATTATTGAAAATGGTGCAACATCTGAGCAATCTCGTAAACCCGCCCCCACACCACAAAAAAGCTTTCCTAAGCCTTTAAGAAATTCTCGACAACATAATTCCCCACATTTCTACCCGCACTCAAACCATTTACGTTAGCACTCATGAAATGAATGCCTCCGTAAAGGCGACTCATGCCCGATTCATCGGCCGCTTCGCTGAAGTTTTCATAAGTTCGCAAAGTGTTGACACTCCTGTCTCCCCTATCTGCAAAGCCAAAATCCGAACCAAACACAGAACTGATCACTGCATCTGCCGCACCGCTAAAGGTGCTGTGGCCCGACGTGTACTCAGGGAACGGCGGAGTAGTTATCAGCGGAGTCCACAGGGGGTCGGCCGTCGTGTTCGGGTTGTTGTCTGTGTCAGCTTGGCGGATAGCTGTCACCGGCCGCCACAAGTTGTACTGATACTTGGCATCCCAGCAACTAATAGCTGCATCGGCTTCGGCAATATTCAGCAGGGCGAACAAGCGGGCGTTATCTTCCAGGGAGTTACCTGCCAGGGCCGAGGCATCTTCGGCGATTTGGTTCCAGTGGCCCGGAGGGGTAAACGTACCTGCGCCGTTGGCCCAGAATTTGGCGATGGCTGTTTGGTCTGGGGTGCGCGTGAGGCTGTCACTTTTGCCGATTTCTTTGACATAGTTAACTTCCTCTGCGTACTTGGCGCCCTCAAGGGCGGGCGGGCCCGACGGGCGGAACTGAGAACCGCTAGTCATCGCAAATGGAGTAACTTCGGCCCACTGTGGCGCTAGCGCGGCGGCAAGGGCGGGGAGAGTCGGCACCCAACTGCCGGGGTCGGTTTTGGGGGTGTACTGCACTACTTTCGTGATCCCGTCTGTACTCCGCGAACTGATAATTTGGTCGGCAACTTGCTGTCCGAGGGCAATGCCGTCTTGTTTTGCTTTGCCGTCGGGAATTTTTGCTAGAGATGATGCGTATGCTTGGTCAAATGTGGCTGCTTGCGCTGGGTAGAGGCTGACTAGGGTGCGGTGGGCTGCGGCTGCTGTGGCTGCTTCTGCTGATGTACCTGCGGGTGGGTCTATTTCCACGAGGTAAGGGCTGTATTTTTTGCTGATGGAGTTAACAGCATCGTAAATGGCTGCGTGAACCATTGCCATGTTGCGGGAGGCGAGGGGAGGCGCGCTGCTGGCTGTCCGCACTGCATTCAGCATGACTCCGTTCCACTCGATGACAGGGTTTCCCGATAGCTGATTTGTGAATTGGTCGCGGTTGATTGTGTTGCTGTTGACTCCCGGCAATACAGCTAAATATTCGCCCGTGAGTTTGTCTTGAATTACGGTGCTGTTGCTGTTGACTCCGGTGCCTTGCTCGATGTTTAAGTCTTCAAATGCCAGGCCGTCTAGCAGTCGAATTTTGTCATTGCCGTTGCCGAAGTCGGCGATGTAGTCGGCTGTAGCTACAGTTGGGCCACCGCTGCCTTTAGCAATGGCAAATATATCATCGCCTGTGCCGCCGCTCACGGTATCGCTACCGGCGCCCGCGTAGATGATATCGTTGCCGGAATCACCACCAATTAGGTCGCTGCCTTTGCCTCCCCAGATGATATCGTCGTCTGCACCGCCAACAATCGTATCGTTACCTTGGTCGCCGCAGATTTTGTCTTTGCCGACATCGCCTTCGAGATAGTCGTCTCCACTGTTGGCATAAATTATATCGTTGCCATCCAAGGCGTTAAATCTGTCGGGTTGGGTGGTTCCTTCGAGATAGTCAAATTCAGGACAAGGGGTCAGGGATGCCATGTTTATTTATTGGATATTTTGATTAAAGCGCAAAGGTTCGTACCGTCTGTAGATGCTTAGGTGTGTTTGCTGCTGATTTAATAGTATTAAACTTTCTGGTTGAGAAGTAAACGCCACAACCAAGGTTTATTTAATATTTAATGGGCTTTTTATGAAGTTTTGCGCTTTAAATCTGCGTAAAAATACAGAGATTAAAACTGCATTTGATACAGCAAAGTTGTTAATTGTTTATAAAAAAACACTTTTTTTAATATTTAGATCGAGATAATTTTTACCAGCATAAAAGGCGCGGATTGTGTAACTGAGTAAGTATATATTGATTAAGCACTTCTCAAAGCTGCGATCGGGTCTAGTTTGGCGGCTTGGCGGGCGGGGACGACGCCGAAGAAGAGACCGACTGTACCGGAAACGCTGACAGCAAGTGCGATCGCCACGGGCGAAATACCAGCTTGCAAGGGCGTGAAATTACCGACAAGCAAGATCCCGCCGACACCTACGCAAGTACCGACTATTCCTCCGGCGGCAGATAAAATCACAGCTTCGACAATAAATTGAAACAAGATATCTTGTTGGGATGCGCCGATCGCCTTTCTGAGCCCAATTTCCTGAGTGCGTTCGCTGACGGACACCAGCATAATGTTCATAATCCCAATTCCGCCTACCAACAGGGAAATGCTGGCAACAGCAGTTAACATCAGTGTCAGAGCCCCGGAAATCGCACCCATTGTTGCCATTAAATCTTTTTGATTTCTCACTGTAAAGTCATCTTCGGTGGTAACTTTGTGCCGCAGTCTCAGCAAGTTTTCTACCTGAAATTGCGCCGCGTCCATTTGCAACTCATCTTTAATAGAAATATATATCGAGGTGACAGCTAAACCGTAGGGAGATTTCCGCCCGACAATGCGGTTGGCCATTGTGGCGATCGGGACTGCGGCCGAGTTATCGTAATTCGTACCAAAAGATGTCCCTTTGGGCGCCAATACTCCAATTACTTTGAGGCTGACATTTTGGATGCGTATCTGTTCGCCCAAGGGATTTGTATTGCCAAAAAGTTTCTCCGCTAATTCTGAACCGAGAACCACAACTTGGTTACTTTGCTTAACATCGAGTTCGGTCAAAAACCGCCCTTTTGCCATTTCAAAGCTTCTGACTTCTAGAAAATCTGGAATCGTGCCAAAAATTAGAGCCGAAACATTTTTGTTGCTGTAGCGAACTATTTCGGAACTGTTAAGTTCGGCAGACACGCCTTGAACGGAGGGGACTTGAGTTGCGATCGTCTTCGCATCTTCTACTATAAGTGTTTGAGGCGCATTTCCGATCGCACTTCGCCTCGCATTGGGTACTCCAGGCCTCACGATCAATACATTTGTACCCAGGGATTGAACTTGTCCTGCTACAAATTTTTGAGCACCTTCTCCAATTCCAATCATCGCAATCACTGAAGCATTACCGACAATCATCCCAATCATGGTTAAACTGCTGCGAATTTTGTTCGCTAGCAGCGTTTGACCGGCCATTTTGACACTTTCAAGGAAATTCATAATTTGGGAATTGGGAATTGGGAATCGGGCATCGGGAATTGGTAATTGGTAATTGATATCATGTCCGATCGAGTGACCGCAATTAAAAGGGCGGGTTTTTGAGATTGTCAATTATGGGCAGATATTTTTCGTGAACCCGCCCCTACGGTATTAGGGGTAATCGACCGGACATAATATGAAACCAACAAATAACTAATGACTAATGACTAATGACTTCTTAAGCACTTCTCAATGCCACAATCGGGTCTAATTTAGCAGCTTGTTTTGCAGGTACGATGCCGAAAAATAAGCCGATACTGCCGGAAACACCGACTGCAAGTGCGATCGCCACTGGGGAAACGCTAGCTTGCAGGGGAGTAAAAGCAGCTACTAAAAGCACGCCCCCGATACCGAATCCAGTGCCGATCGCCCCGCCTGCCGCTGACAAAATCACAGACTCTATCATAAACTGAATCAAGATATCTTGCCCCGATGCTCCGATCGCCTTTCTCAGCCCAATTTCCTTTGTACGTTCGGTAACAGAAACCAGCATGATATTCATAATCCCGATGCCGCCGACAAACAGCGAAATCGCCGCCACAAAAGCCAACATCAACGTCAAAGCACCAGTAATACTGCCCAAAGTATTCATTAAATCTTTCTGGTTGCGAACAGTAAAATCATCCTCCTTTATAATTTTGTGACGCAACCTGAGCAGGTTTTCTATTTGAAATTGGGCTGCTTGCATCATAGTTTCATCTTTGATTGCAACCGAAATAAATGTTACTTTTGTACCGTAGGGAGACGATCTACCTACGATCCGATTTGCCATTGTTGTCAGCGGCAAATAAACATTCATATCTTGATTGTCGCCAAAACTTGAGCCTTTAGCCTGCATGACCCCTATCACTTGAAAGGTCGAGTTTTTGATGCGGATATATTGACCGATTGGCTGTGTAGTGCCAAACAATTGTTCGGCCGCTTCTGAACCTAAAGCAACTACATTTTCTTGTCTTTCTAAATCTAATTTGCTTAAAAATCGACCTTGACCAACATCAAAGCTTCTGACAGTCAGAAATTCTGGGGTAGTTCCGACAATGGAAGATGAGACATTTTTGTTGCGGAAGGTAACGAGTTGGCTGTCGTTGAGAGTAGGTGCGACTTCTTGGACAGAAGCAACTTGAGATGCGATCGCCTCTGCATCTTCCACTACTAAAGTCTGGGGAGGAATCACCGGGCGACTTTGTGCTTCAGGACTTCCGGGAATAATAAATAACAAGTTTGAACCCAGAGAGTTAACTTGTCCCTCAATAAATGTTTGAGCTCCTTCCCCGATACCGATCATCGAAATGACTGAAGCATTGCCGATGATAATTCCTAACATCGTCAAGCTGCTGCGAAGCTTGTTTGCCATCAAAGTTGTGACGGCCATTTTGACGCTTTCAACAATATCCATAATTCGATTTTAGATTTTGGATTTTGGATTTTGGATTGCAGAACTTACTTATCAAAACCAAAAAAACCGGGTTTTTTGTCTAATCTACTGCTTGCAACGAAGTATTATTGAAAAAACCCGGTTTCTCAAAACCTGTGCGAAAATCCTACAGGTATGACATTTGCCATTTGCCAACTGCCAACTGCCAACTGCCAACTGCCATTTGCCATTTGCCATTTGCCAACTGCCAACTGCCAACTGCCAACTGACTACTTCTGATTCTTGATAATATCCTCTAATTTTTTACCTTGAGGAAGTTCGGTAAAAACGCGATCGCCCGCTGCGGCACCCTCCAAAATCTGAATCTTGTTGCCAATAGTCGATCCAACCGTAACAGCTTTAAACTTCGGCTGTTGTTTCTCATCAGGAACTAGCACACCCGTTTGACCTTTATTAGTGACAATTGCCACTGTAGGCACAACTAAAGCATTGCTCAGCTTTTGACCGACAAATCTCAAATCTACGTTCATCCCCGACTGCAAGAAATCCTTGCCCGTATCAATGGCAACTCGCACTTGAAATAGCGTCACATCCCGTTCCTTAACAGCTTCCGGCGCAATTAATTTAACCTTGCCTTTAAATACTTTATCTGGATAAGCATCAGCCACTATTTCAACTTCTTGACCCGGTTTAATTTGACTGATATCAGCCTCCGGGACTTTAGCCAAAACTTCCACATCTCTAGCTAAAGCCACAATCGATGTCGAAGTTGCCGAAGTAGCTTCCGAGGCAGAAGTTGCCGGAGTCACAAAAGCTCCTTGGATGGCGTATCTTTGGGTAATAATTCCAGCAAAGGGAGCGCGAACTTTAGTATCTTCTAACTGCACTTCTTGATAGCGGACTTGAGCTTCAGCTTCGGCTAATTCAGCTTTAGCTTGAGCTATTTCTTCCGGGCGAGAGCCGTTTTCTTGTGCGGCTAATTGGCTTTTTGCTTCAGCAACTGCGGCTTGGGCTTTGGCGATTTCTTCTGGACGGTTGCCGTTTTCTAGTTGCGCTAATTTGCTTTTAGCTTCGGCAACTTCTGCCTCACCTTTGGCAATTTCTTCCGATCGCGTCCCGTTTTGCAATTGGTTTAATGCTTGGCGCTCGACTTCAACGGCAGCTTGCAGTTGCTGAATTTGCGACAGCCGATTTTCTTCCAGTTGTTGCAGGCGTCTTTGGGATTCTGTTACTTTGGCTTGGGCAGTCCGATTTTCTTTGATCAATTCATCCAGTTTATCTTGAGCCAGAGCACCTTCTTGTACTAATGACCGATTGCGTTCTACCCGCTGAGCGGTTAGTTCGGCTTGGGCTTTACTCGAATCAATTTGCGTTTGTGCTTGGGCAATTTCTTGTTTCAAACTACCCGTTTGAGCGTCTGCTAAACGAGCCTGAGCTTGCACTAATCGCGCGCGCCCTTGGCTGACTTCTTCCACGCGGCTGCCGGCTCGCAGTTGCTGCAAGCCAGCTTGAGTTTGCTGCAAGCGGGATCTGGCTCCTGCGACTTCTTCGGAGCGACTTCCGGCTTGGAGTTGCGCGAGACTTGCTTGGGCTTGATCTAAGCGCGCTTGTGCGGAGGCGATGTCTTCCGATCGATTCCCGGCTTCAATTTTGGCGAGTTTGGCTGTAGCGCTAGCTTCGCGGGCCTTGGCTTGAGCTAGTTGGGCTTCTACGTCGCGACTTTCCATGCGGGCAACGATTTGTCCTGCTTCCACTCGATCGCCCTGTTCGACAAACAATTCTGCTATGCGCCCGGAGCCTTTGGGGCTGAGATTCACGCGCTGTACGGGCTGCACCGTTCCGCTCGATGTGATCCGCACCGTGAGGTTTTGCGCTTCCACCGGCACTGTCATAGTGGCGATCGCATCTACTTTCGGCTGCGATTTAGTATTTACTACATATATGGCGGTCGGTACAGCTAGCAACCCGGCTGCAACCAGCCCGATCGCCCACCGCTTCGACTTGGGCGCGGGTTTCTTGGGAGACTGCTTTTGAGCGGTTTTGGTATCTGCAATTTTGGTGTCTGCGGTCTTGGTGTCTACAGTCTGAGTATCTTCCACCTTGACCTGAGCAGTTTCCTTTTTGGGGCTAACGATCATACCGACTCACCTAATTTAATCTCAGGATTACCTTAAAGGTAAATTTTTCTAATGATGCTTGGCATCGTCTTTCAGACTCATCCGATCGGGTGATTTTAAAAAAGTTCCCCAACCAGCACCTATAAACAATTATAGCTAATCGTTGCAACTTATTAAATAATGTTAAGTTTTTTCAGGCAAAAGAGGTGGGTCAAAACTTCGATCGCGCGAAACTCTATGCGGATGCGGGATGGGCCAGCGTTGGACTTCCCCTAGGTTGTGGCACAGCAATCGCAGGGCGATCGAACAGCGCGCAGCTAGTAACGAGACAATATTAAGACGTTGACTCTCATAAACCAAGTTTCTCGATCGTGCTGCGCCAATCCGGAATATATATCCGCCCTGTAGCCACAACAGGTTAAAATATTTTTCAAATCCGTTAAAAATGGAAAAGCCCCAAACATGAATCGTCCTCAAAGCGTTACAGTTCTGGCAATCTTGCAGTTAATTAGCGGCATCTTCAGTCTCCTGGACGGCTTGTTCATCTTACTTTTTGCAGGCGTTATGGGCGGGATCGGCGCGGTTGGATTCGGCGCGAAAGTTGGCACTGTCATCGGCGGCTTCATTGCAATTTTTTCGGCGATCGCTCTAATTATCGGAATTATTTCGTTAATCTTAAGTTGGGGTTTGTTTCAACTCAAAAGTTGGGCTTGGACAGGAACATTAATTATCCATGTCATCGCCATTTTCGCGCAAATTGCCAAAATGTTGGGCAGCGCCGGTGCAGCAGTCAATTTTTTAACTCTCGGTTTTGCAGTCGCTAGCATTTACTACCTGCTACAGCCGGATGTTAAACAAGCATTTTCTGTTGAACTCCCCTTTTAATTAACGGTACTGAATCCTCGGATCGAAAAAAGCATAGGAAATATCAACCGCCAGATTAATCAGCACAAAAGTCACAGACACAAAAATTACTCCTCCTTGGACAATCGGGTAATCCCGCGTCAGAATACCGCTGTAAATCCAAGAACCAATTCCCGGCCACGAGAAAATCGTTTCAGTCAGAATCGCGCCACCTAAAAGCGTGCCGAACTGCAAACCGATAGTTGTGACGATCGGCAAAAATGCATTTTTCAAAGCGTGTTTCAAAATCACCCAATATTCCGGCAATCCCTTCGCCCTCGCAGTGCGGATGTAGTCTTGAGAAAGCACTTCCAGCATCGCAGAACGAGTGATGCGAGCTATAATCGCCAGAGGAATAGTTCCTAAAGTCAAAGCTGGAAGGATTAAATGGGCGATCGCATCCCGCAAAGCCGCCAAATTCCACCTCAGCAAAGAATCCAAAACATAAACACCCGTAATCGACTTAAAACCAAACCCTAAATCTACACTAATCCGCCCGCTAGGAGGCAGCCATTTCAAATAAACAGCAAACAAATAAATCAACATCAATCCCAACCAATACACCGGCAAAGATACGCCAATTAACGAACCGCTCATCGCGAAATAGTCCAGCCAGCTATTTTTCCGCACAGCCGCCAAAATCCCCGCCGGAATACCGATAACAAGTGCCACCAGCATCGCCACCACAGACAGTTCAAAAGTAGCAGGCCAGCGACTTCTAATTTCATCAATTATCGGAATACCGCTAATAATGCTATTTCCAAAATCAAAGCGGATCAAACTCCATAAAAAAGCCAAATATTGCAAAGGCAAAGGTTGATTCAGACCCAACCTTGCTCTCAAAACTTCCACCTGTTCGGGAGTTCCCCGTTCTCCCAAAAGCACTGTAGCTGGGTCTCCCGGTATCAAATGCAAAAATATAAATACTAGCAGAGTGATTCCGAAAAGGACTGGCAATAGTCCCAGCAAACGTTTAGCAATATATTGAAACATGGCTTTATTTTAGCTTGTAGGGTGCGTCAGCTCGAATAATTGTTGAATTTTTAGAATTTTTAGTGGGCTGACGCACCCTACTACTACGACTACGATCTTGAAAAAATCTGCGTTAATCTGTGTTAATCTGCCTGACATCTGCGGTCGATATCTCAATCCAAGATTTAGGCAATAAGTCCAGTAAAACCAGCCATGTTCAAGACTTACTAACATCCTCAAAAGACTCAGAACCCAAAGGACTCGGAATCCAACCTTGAATATTCTTGCGCTTCCCTAAAAGCGGTTGCGAATGTACGATCGGCAAACGCACAGCTTCCCCGTGCAAAATCTCGCTAACTTCCCCATAAATTTTCGCCCTAGCGGCTTTATCCCCACTCGCCCTCCCCCGATCCAAAAGTTGCAGAACTTTCGGATTTTTCCAATTTCCCAAATCCGCCGTCGAACCCGGCCCGAAGTGAGGATAATAAAAATTGTCTGGGTCGCCGTAATCTCCCGTCCAACCCATCATAAAAGCTTGAAAGCCCGGAGGTTTTAGCCGATCGGCTAAATAAGCAGACCAATCCTTTGTCAGCAATTTGACCCGAATCCCGATCGCGCTCAAATCCGCCGCAAATGCCTCAGCAATCGGCTTCGGCGTGGGAAAATAAGGACGGCTGACCGGCATATACCACAAATCCAAATCAAAACCGTTCGGATAACCGGCTTTAGCAAGAATTGCTTTAGCTTGCTGCGGGTTAAATTCATAATCTTTAACTCGATCGGACGCCGCCCAATTCAGCGCAGGCGGGATAAATTGCGAGTCATATTTTCCGAGTTCTCCCCAGAAAGCTTTGACTATAGCTTGCTTGTTAATTGTTTGGGCGATCGCCCGCCTGACTTCCGGTTTCGATAAAGGTTCGTAACTCGGATTTAACGCTAAATAACCGACATTAAAAGAAGGTCTTACAACAGTTTCTAAATTAGTATCTGCTTGAACCTCTTTCAATTGATCCGGCGTTAAATCCACAGTAAAATCAAGTTGACCCGCTCTCAATTGAGCCAATCTCGCCGCCGGATCGTCAACAAAACGAATTACCAATTGATTGACTTTTGGCGTACCCGTTTTCCAATAATTCGGATTTTTTGCTAAAATAATGCGATCGCCCGATCGCCATTCCTCAAACACAAAAGGCCCCGTACCCACCGCCAGCGACCCCGGAGTGCCGTATTTAGCCCCCGCTTTTTTCACCGCCGCCGGACTCGCCATCCCGAAATAACCCGACCCAATCGCCGAAGGAAAAGCAGCAAAAGGTCGATTTAAAACAAACTTAATCGTAGACTTATCAACAACTGCCACATCTTTTACCAGAGAATCTTTATCTCCCTTAAACCCAGCAAAAAAGTCCTTCCAAATTTGATAAGTCTTGCCCGCTTCTCGATAACCGTTAGGATTTTTCGCATCCCACCAGCGATCCACATTAAACTTAACAGCTTCCGCATCAAAATCCGTCCCGTCATGAAACTTTACCCCGGAACGCAACTTAAAAGTCCAAGTTTTACCATCTTTAGAACTCGACCATTCAGTAGCCAGACTCGGTTCTAGTTCCACAGTTCCCGGTTTAAAATCAGTCAAGCGATTGTAGATTTGGTCGATAACAATCACCGAATTCCCATCAGTAATATTTCCCGGTTCCAGATTGACCGGCGGCCCACCCGCACCGTAAACCAAAGCCCCAGCCGGAACCGCAGCAGGAGTTGTCGGAGTTGGAGAATTATTGCTAACGGTGTTTGAGGTAGTGCTGCAATTTGAGAGAATTACAGCCAGCCCAAAAACTAAACCTAATAAAACTAAACGCCAGGATTTTAATAATCTCATTTCCATAGCTCCGGTTTAATAGAAAATTGTACTCATATCAATAAAATTCTAATTTGCTCTTTCTCTCCCCTCTGCGGCCTCTGCGCTTCAATTAGTAAATTATATATTAAAATCAAATTTAATTAACACACAAAATAGAACAGGCTGAGCATATCACCTTTGAGGGCAAAATCTCAACTCACACCTTTACTTTAGACGACACAACCAGCATAGCAGCAAAAGTTTGCTGCTATGCTATAGGGGATATCAAAGCCGGTGCAATCTTGCACAAAATAAGGCATTCACGGTTTATTCACTGCGATCGAAATCATGCCCTAATTTGTGCGCTAACAGGTAAAATCAAGTCCGCCTCAATAAACACAAATCCTGTACGGCGAAAGGGATCGGATATTTGTAAACCCGCCGCGACTCAATAGGCAACAGTCATGCGCCTGCGAATAAACTGAGGCCGCTCAACTTCATCCAGCAGGGCGATCGCAAAATCCTCAGCCGAAATCCGGCTTCTCCCCTCTTCGTCAACAAGTAACGCATCGCTTCCTAAACGAAATTTACCAGTCCGATCGCCCGCTTCAAATTCCGCCGCCGGACTGATAAAAGTCCAATCCAAATCAGCAGTTTTGTAAACAGCAAGTGCCTCCCGATGAGCGAGGGATGCCGCACGATACTGTTCGGGAAAATCAGGAGTATCGACAAGTTGAACCCCCGGACTTACTTCGAGACTGCCTGCACCCCCAACAACAACCAAGCGATTAACACCGGCACGAGATAAGCCGTCAATCAACGAATAAGCTGCTGTTACAATATCTCTAGCTAAAATCGGGTTATTAGCAGTAGCAGGACCGGGCCCGGCGGCGCTGATAACGGCATCGTGTCCTCTGACAATTTCAGTAACATTAGCAGCATCGAGAACATTACCCACAACCACGGTTAGGCGATCGCCCGAAATCGAAAAACGAGCCGCATCCCGGACGATCGCTGTTACATCATGTCCCCGCATCAATGCTTCAGAAACAATGCGACTCCCAGCCATGCCATTTGCACCAAATAATGCCAGTTTCATTAAAAATCTCCGATCTTTGCGTGTTTAAACTGCTCAATATAAGTCACTTACGCCTGTCAAGTCTTGTAAATTCTCCCGATAAATTGCAAAATCTGGCGGTGTTTGCTTTACCTCACAGCCGATCGCGATACTGTCGCGGAGTCATACTCGTATAGCGGCGAAAAACATTAGTAAAGTGACTCTGGTCGCAGCAACCCACAGATTGACTGATATCAGCAAGGGTTAATTGCGGATTAGAAAGCAGTTTTTTTGCTCGTTCAATGCGGCACTGCAATACATATTGATGGGGAGAAACTCCCGTACTTTGTTTAAAGATTTTACCAAAATGGTGTGAGCTCATCTGCACAACTTCTGCCAGCTCTGCCAAACCGATATCGCGATCGAGATTGTCTTGAATGCAATCAATAATCTGCTGCAATTTGGATGGAGATAGTTTGCCTAATTTAGGAGAATTGGTAATTTTTACTGTACAGTGATGTCGCAGCAGATGCAGGGCTAGCAAAGTTTGTACAGATTCCAAATAAAGGAAATCTCGACGATCGCCCCGCTCCACTTCCGCGCTAAAAGTAAGGGCAAGCTGTTCTAAAAGCGGGTCGCGAACGGCAAAGCGATCGATTAATTCGACTGTTTGAGGTGCGCTAACGCAACTTTCCATCGCAATCTGTTCTAATACAGTAGCAGGCAAATAGATATCTAATATTTCAACAACAGATTCCCAAAACCATTCAGGTTCTCGAAAAGCAGGTACAAAAGTGAATAAACCAGGCAATGTTAGCCGCTCAATCAACTTTCCGCCGTCTAACCTGCGCTCTAAACGCCGTTCCAAATTACCTGGATTCGCAATGTGGAGACTGATACAATGGTCGGGTATTCCAGAGTCAGAAATGCGCTCTCCCGGTGGAGCATAAACATTCCTTTCCACACGCAAACCCTCTTTAAATATCCGCATAGGCGATCGCCCTTGCCCCTAAAACTCGTAACTTTCTTCACCCATACTCCCGTACTCTGGCGCATCTAAACTTTCTGGTTCTGCCAATTCCTCCTCATTAACAGAACTAAAACTTTCCACAACAAACGGCAAACCAGCCGCCATCAAACCCCGTTGAATTAGTTCCGGCGTTTCGTCAAACAAAACAAATAGCGGATGAACAGCCTCAGCTTCATCGCTGTAAATATGTCTGTAGCGTTGTGGCATCAGCCATTCGTAACCTTTATCCAGCCAAACCTGAGACTGCCGCCAGCGGCCGAGCAACTCAGAAAACTCTTCGCCCGGACGATGAATGAAAATCAAAATTTCCACTCCAATTTTAACTTTCCATTCAGGATCGCACATCAAAATCGCCAAATCGCAGGGCAAACAAACTGCCTGTCCGGGCGATATGCTAGTGCCGCCGCTTCCGGCATAAGAAACCCCTTCCCGCAAGCGCGCAATTGGCAAAGGAATGGTAATTAAACTATCATGGGCGCGGCGGATACTCGGAATCATTTCCATGTAAAGCCGATATTTTTTCAGCAGGGCGATCGCGGCAGAAGATTCGCTGTACTCTGCTAGTAAGGCCTCGTAATGTGATTGTTTAACAGACATTTTAAATTAAGTAATAGGTAATTAGTCATGAGTCATTAGTCATCAGTCATCAGTCATTGGTCATTAGTCATCAGTCATTAGTCATTAGTCATTAGTTCGCGGTAATTGGTAATTGGTAATTAAAAATTTAGCCAATACCAGACCACTTACCTAACAATATTAAAAACTCAAACACAACCAATGACTAATGACTAATGACTAATGACTGATGACTGCTGACTGCTGACTATTTTTTACAGCTTCTGAAACACTGCGAACATCGGCAGATACATCGACAGCAAAATCGAACCTACAATACCACCGACGACAACAATCATCAGAGGTTCTAGCATACTCGTAAGTCCTTTTACCGCTTCTTCAACTTCCGTTTCGTAGAAAGCGCCAACTTTCATCAGCATCTTGTCAAGTTCCCCTGTCTCCTCGCCAATTGCCATCATTTGAATGGCCAAAGACGGAAAAACAGCTTGTTCTTGCAAAGCAATACTGATCATACCGCCGCTTTGAATTTCCTGTCTGGCATATTCGATCGCATTTGATATCGCCTGATTTCCCGCTACATCTCGCACAATTTCCAAAGAATTGAGAATCGGCACACCCGATCGCGTCAGCGACCCAAATATCACGCAAAACCGAGCCACAGCAGATTTTTCGATCAAATCTCCAAAAATTGGCAACTTCATCGCAATCCTATCAATTTGTAAGTGACCTATTGGAGTTTTATAGTACATATCGAAGGCAAATTTTAGCGCTATAATCACCCCAATAACAGTTATCTGTTGGATCGGAGGCCAAGCCGTACAAAATGCACTAATCCCCAACATAATCAGCGTAAAAGTTGGCAAATCTGCACCAATATCCTTAAAAATCTTAGCGAAAGTTGGTAGCAAGAATATAGTCATTGCGAAAAAAATCACGATCGCGATGGAAAACACAGTCTTAGGATAAGACATCGCCGAATTAATCTCCGCCTCCGTCTTGTGATTTTTTTCCATCATCACCGCCAGACGGTCTAGGGTTTCATCTAGCACCCCGCCGACTTCTCCCGCCGCCACCATACTGATAAACAGTTGGTCAAAAACATCAGGAAACTTCGCCATCGCCTCTGCCAAGTTTATCCCCTCCTGCACGTCAGCATTCATGCTTCTGAGCGCTCGCTTCAACTTAGCATTAGAACACTGCTCGTGCAGCACGGAAAGGCATCTAACGATCGCCACCCCTGCATTAAACATAGCCGCAAACTGACGAGCAAAAATAGCCATATCCTTAACAGTAAGACTGGTAAGGTTATACTCGATTTGCTCCTGAATCTTACTGAAATCAAAGCCACCTTTCGGTTTTTCGCGGATAACGTTGGTAGCCACAGCTCACCTCTGAAAAATTATTAAAATTTAGTTGCCAGTTGTCAGTTGTCAGTTGTCAGTTGTCAGGTGTCAGTTGTTAGTTGTTAGTTGTTACCCATAATTAATAACAACGGTCAACTGCCAACTGACTAATGACTAATGACTAATAACTAATGACTGCTGACTGAATTAATGAGCCCCTACCTTAGCGCCAGCAGGTGCCGGGCCGATCAAGCGTTCGAGTTCGTCAGCCTTAGAAGCCTTAGCCATTGCCGATTCCCAAGTGACTTTACCGCTCTTGTAAAGTTCAGCTAAAGCCATTTCCATTGTCCTCATGCCTAATTTCGCCCCCATTTGGATTTGGGAGTAAATCATTGGAGTTTTCCCCTCCCGGATCAAGTTAGCCATAGCAGGAGTATTCACCATGATTTCCATAGCGCAGCAGCGGCCGCCCCCAACTTTTATTACCAAATTTTGGCTGCAAATTCCCACCAAAGAGTTAGACACCTGGGCGCGAACCTGGGGTTGTTGAATTGGCGGGAACACGTCCAAAATCCGATCGATCGTTGCAGCCGCCGAATTAGTGTGCAACGTTCCCATCACCATGTGACCCGTTTCCGCAGCCGAAATTGCCAGACCGATCGTTTCCAAGTCCCGCATTTCCCCCACGAGAATTACATCAGGATCTTCGCGCAAAGCAGCTTTCAGCGCATTAGCAAAGCTCTTAGTATCTTCACCCTTTTGGCGCTGGTGAAACAAACTCTTGATATTAGGAAACACATATTCGATCGGATCTTCAACTGTCAGAATATGTTCTGCCCGCGTCCGGTTGACCAGATCCAACAAAGCCGCCATCGTAGTAGTTTTCCCGGAACCCGTTTGTCCCGTCACCAACAGCATACCCCTGGGTCTTTCCGTCAGATCCCGCAAAATCTGCGGCACGCCTAAAGCATCTGCGTTAGGAATCTTAGAAGCCAGAGCCCGCATACAAGCAGCCCAAGCACCCCGCTCCCGGTAGACATTGACGCGAAACCGAGCCAATCCCCGAACGCCGTAAGCGCAGTCGAGTTCCCACTCCATTTCCAACTGCTTGCGCTGCATATTGTTGAGCATTTGGAAAATTAGGATCTGCACTTCCTCAGCAGACAGAATGTCGCCGTATTGCGTCTGAGGAGTTAGTTTACCGCTGACTCGGAAGAATATAGGCGCGCCCGCTTGGATGTGTATGTCCGAACCCCCTTGCTCTACCAGGGACTCCAGTACGTCTTCAATCATCAGACCCATAGATACCTCTCCTCGATCGAATTGATAGTTATTGACCAATCTAGCTCAGTTAACAGTCAACAGTTAACTGCTGAATCAATCCAAAAAGCGTGGTGTCAAGCAGTACGGACAATCCAGCATCTCCGGCTTCAATTCCGCCTGACAAGTTTTGCAGGTAAGCCCCTGCTTGCGTTTGGCTTTCATTTCAGCCTCCAGGCCAGAGTCTGTAAACGTCACCCGCTCGACTTCTTCAAAAGTAGTCGCGCCTTCCCGCACCAATTGCAAGCTGTAAGCCAACAACGTTTTCATCCCTTCTTCTACTGCTGCTTCCTTAATTTGCTCTGTGGGAGCTCCTTGAGTGATTAGAGTTTGAAGCCGCTCAGTATTTTTCAGGAACTCGTAAACCCCTACCCGTCCTTTGTAGCCTAGGCCGCCGCACTTCCGACAAAGTTGTTCGCGTTCTGCCAGTTCCTTCCTTTCCTCCACCGGTACAGTGTTGGCTTTGTAAACAGTTAGATCAATTTCTTGAGAAGCCGATAGACCGTACTTGCCGAGTTCTGCGGCAGTAGGCTGGTAAGGAATGCAGCATTTGTCGCAAACGCGCCGCATCAGACGCTGAGCCAACACGCCCAACAGAGCGGCCGAAACCATGAACGGTTCTACGCCCATTTCGGCCAAACGCGCGACCGCCCCGGCCGCGTCGTTCGTGTGCAGTGTCGTCAGCACCAAGTGTCCCGTCAAAGCAGCTTCCAGAGCCGTTTTTGCCGTTTCCCTGTCCCGCGTTTCCCCCACCAGCATCACGTCAGGGTCTTGCCGCAAAAATGCCCGCAGAATGTTGGAAAAAGTCAAGTCTTTTTCCCGAATTACTTGACATTGGGTAATCCCTGGCAAAGCATATTCGATCGGGTCTTCCGCCGTACTGATATTAACCCCCGGATCGTTCCGTTCCGCCAGAATCGAATACAGAGTAGTTGACTTGCCCGAACCCGTCGGCCCCGTCACCAAAATCAGTCCGAACGGACGGCTAGCACTTTCTCGCACTAAAGCCAGAGTTTCCTCGTCGGAGATTAACAAACCCAAACCCAACTGAGTGCTGGAACTGTCCAAAATCCGCAGCACGATTTTTTCACCGTACCGGGAAGGCAAGCTGTTCACCCGGAAATCCACCGTGCGTCCCTCAAATACCCGGCGGATGCGCCCGTCTTGAGCTTGTCGGCGTTCGGCAATGTCCAGGTTGGCAATAATCTTGAAACGAGCCGTAATCGATGCGACTACCTGCTTGGGAAACCGGAAATACTCTTGCAGCACCCCGTCCTTCCGCATCCGAATCCGCATGAACTCTTCTTGAGGTTCTACGTGGATGTCAGAGACCTTTTCCGACAAAGCTTTAGCCAAAATGATATTGACGGCCTTAATTACCGGAGCCGCCTCAGCATCGTCCAAGGTGTTAGCTAGGTCTTCTTGGTCGGCACTCTCCTCTTCTAGCGAGAGCTCGCCAAAATCTCCCTCCCCTAAATCCATCTTTCTCTGCTTTTCGACTTCAGCTTTTTTAGCTTCCCTCTTAACTTCGTCGTCTTGATAGGCCGAAGTTATGTCCTGATAGTCGTCTGGCGTAATTACCCGTCGCTGCAAAGCCAAGCCGTGAGGCTGTAAAATCCGCCGCAAATCTTCTATGGCGTTGAGGTTGTCGGGATCTACCATTGCCACTACAACTGCCGGAGGCTGAGTTTCAGTCCTCGCTACAGGTAAAAACCGACCTTGGTGACAAATGTCGATCGAAATCTTCAACCCGTCGAGCATAGCTCCGAGTTGCTCGTTAGACATTTCGCTCATCTCCGGGTCAAATGCTTCAACCCCGTAAACTATCTTCCGTTCAAACATCTGCTGCTTCTTGTAAAGTCGCAGCAATTCTGGGGGTAACGGCTGCCCGGTAAGTGCTTCTAATACCTCCGTCAACCGCTTGCCCGACTTCTGGCTTTCCATTTGAGCCTGCTTCAGTTGATCGCCGTTGACGTAACCCGACTGAATCATCTTGTTGAGAGCTGGAGTAAAAAGGCTCACAGCAACTATCGATGTGGCGCGAAGCCCCGGAGATGCGTTAGTCATATAAAAACACTCAATGCTATAGGTGGAAAACTCAGTCACAAAGAGTGCTGAGAGGAAAACCAACGCGGGATTAAAACCCCCGTATTCTTTGCTTATGGATGAGCTAGCATAATGTTGTGGCTCAATCCCTATTTGTTTGTATGTTCGTAGTCCCCTCTAACTTTCGTCTACAAATTGACGAGACGTTGGAGGGATTTGCCCATACTTGCAATCAGATCTTGTTCGTTGCTAAACCCGAGAAATGCTGGAACACCGCGAAGCTTCACCACCGGGCATACAAACCAGTTAGAGAGGCTCAGCAGGGCAGCACGCGGTCTAATCACGTTTGTCAGCCACCTAGAGCGTTAAGTTGCTTGCTTACCTGATTAACCCGCCGGATACTCTTGTTATAGCCTCATGCCACATCACTTGGGGATTTGCCCGTACCGTTCGAGGAAAGCGGCGCGGTGTGTGTCGCCGTACCATCGCGTTCTACATTCCCCAATTGTTTGGTCAAATTACAGCCCCCGCGCAGGCGCAGTTAGCTGTACTGGGTTAAGGATGAGCTATGTTCTGTGATGATAACTTTTACGAAAGCCTCGATCGGTCTTTTGATATATTTTGATTAATTATCTGCGATATGCCACAGCCCGATCGGCTGCATCAGTCCCCAGCGCAGATTTTGAGCAGTTGTAGTTTTGGCTCAGCAAATATTGCTGTGATTCTACCCCGGTTTCCCAACCTTTGCGACCAAAGCTTGACGGTTCATAAATCTTGGAAATAGGCAAATTAGAGATGAATCCTCTCTAACGATTAGCTCCTGTGCGAAACCAGCTAATCTCTCTCATTTGACTGGCAAAAAGTCTCGACTTCAAGCGAGTTCGGTATCAAATCTGACCAACGGCAGCCCCAATTCCCATCGAGATTAACAACCCCCGAGCGGAGTTACAAAAGCAGACACCTAACTACTCAGTCACTAAATACAAATTCATCTTCCTCCCGATTTCTGAAACGCCGCAAATGGTAAAAAAGCAAGCGTCGCCTTGCGGGTCTAACAGCCAGAGCGATTAAATTTAAGTCACTATCGTTTCCAGCCAACCTTGAAACATCAAGCATCCAAATTAATAATTGTTTTAGTAGACATATAGCAATCCTTGCAGGAGTCGTAAATTTTTTACCCACCCCAACCCTCCCCGAAGCCGCGCGGAGGGAGTAAGAAATTCACAAATGATTTAGGATTGCTATAACAGCAGAATATACTTGGAAAACTAGCTCGCTTCTGCGGTCGCATTCATCCAAAATTAGAAAAAAAACGTTTATTTTGCGCCGAATGCGGTCATACTATTGGTAGAAGTATAAACGACCCTTTCAATATTTGATTGAAAGCTTTTAGAGTAGACGTAAGCTGTTGTGCATTTAAATTGAAGGTCAAAAAACACTTCGCCGTCTTGTGGGTTGGCGTCCCGCCCGGCCTCAATATGCAATTTAAATGCGTGACAGCTTAACAGCAGAATATACTTGGAAAAACAGCTCGCTTCTGCGGTCGCATTCATCCAAAACTAGGAGGAAAAAAACGTTTATTTTGCGCCGAATGCGGTCATACTATCGGTAGAAATATAAACGACCCTTTCAATATTTGATTGAAAGCTTTGAGAGATGCCTCCACATCTGGCGAGATTTCCAATGAATCAGATGGTGCCATACACAGTAAATTATAGTTCTCTAGATTTACTGGGTTAAATGTATCTGCTAGAATTGATAGGGTTCTGTCGCGCAGCTATTGTCAGGAACCTCAGCCTAAAGGCATGAGGCTTGTAAGAGATTCTTGCGAGCCGTCCTGACGGGCCTAAGACTTTCGAGGTCTACGTTTTTTGAGTCACGACACGCTGGGATGCGAAGCTAGTCCCCTGCCCTGTCATTTGCAGTTAAACAGTTTTAAGGTCACTGAAACAGTGCTGCAAGTTTAACAAGCTCTCAAAACATTGGCCGACAAGCTAACTTTACCCGTAAGGGAGTTTTGGAGAAGACCACATCTCCACGGAGGGGCAACCATACCCCTCCACCCCAATCCAATGTAAAGCCGTCCTAAAAGGACGGGGTTTCAAACCCATAGTTCTGATGATTGACGAGGAAAAACAGCAAGATCGAGATCCTAACTCAACTGGGGGAACCCCAGAGGGTTCGCCAATGGCAAGCGAAACTCCGCCGGCACCAGCAAACGAAGCAGCCGATTGGGAGCTTGAACTTGCTCGAGCTTATCAAAGTGCTCAGCCCGATCGCACGCCAGCAAACGCATCCGGGCCTACAGTCACCGACAGTTCCACCAACAGCCCGCAGCCAGACGCGGCGGAGTCTTGGAAGAGGGAACTGGCCCAGGCAACAGATGAAAAAGAGGGTTTAAAAACTCAGTTGCAAGCCACATCAGCTCAACTAGAAGACCTGAAAAATCAAAATCTCCGCCTAGCAGCAGATTTTGAAAACTTCCGCAGGCGCACCCAAAAGGAAAAAGAAGAGTTAGATTTACAGGCAAGGTGTCTTACGATCAAACCTCTGTTGCCGGTAATCGACAATTTCGAGCGCGCTCGATCGCACATTAAGCCGCAAACCGACGGCGAAATGAACATTCACAAAAGCTACCAAAGCGTTTACAAACAAATGGTAGATGGCCTCAAGCAAATCGGGGTTTCTCCGATGCGCCCCGAAGGCGAACAGTTTGACCCCAACCTCCACGAAGCTCTGCTGAGCGAGCCAACTGACGAACACGAGGAAGGAACAATCATCCAAGAACTAGAACGCGGCTACATTCTGGGCGATCGCGTCTTGCGGCACGCCAAAGTGAAAGTTGCAGCGGCTGGGCTATCTGTGGTAGCCTCAGATGAAAATCCCGATAGTTCGGAAAGTTAATCGGGATACAAGCTACTGCATTCCTCGAAGTCACTGACCCCCGAATAGAATTCGGGGGCCCGAAGGCGGCAGACTCACCAACTTCTTAATTCAGGGCTAAAAGCAGGTCGGCGCTTTCTCAAAAAAATCTGAAAAATGTTTTTACCCGTCTTTGATATTGGCTTAGGACATCAATTTTATTTCCTACAAATCCGGTCGGGTGATGCTTGTTAAAACAAGCTGAGTCGTTTTTCAACTCCCAACTTGTAGTTGGAGGTTTCCAAACATCCCACAAAGTTTTATGAGGCGCTATGGGAAAAATTATTGGAATAGACTTAGGCACGACAAACAGTTGCGTAGCTGTGTTAGAAGGCGGTAAACCTGTGGTGATCGCCAATTCCGAGGGCGGGCGCACAACTCCGAGCATCGTAGGATTTGGCAAGGCGGGCGATCGCTTAGTAGGTCAACTAGCCAAGCGACAAGCTGTAACTAATGCTGTAAATACTGTCTACAGCATCAAACGATTTATCGGACGGCGGTGGGACGACACGGAAGAAGAACGCTCCCGGACTCCCTATACCTGCATTAAAGGCAAAGACGACACCGTTAACGTCCAAATTCGGAACAAGGTTCACACTCCCCAGGAAATCTCGGCAATGGTACTCCAAAAGCTCAAGCAAGATGCTGAAGCTTATTTGGGACAAACTGTTACCCAAGCCGTGATTACAGTGCCAGCCTACTTCACAGACGCCCAGCGGCAAGCTACTAAAGACGCCGGTACGATCGCGGGTTTAGAAGTCCTGCGGATCGTCAACGAACCGACCGCCGCCGCCCTTTCCTACGGGCTCGACAAGCAAAATATCGAACAAAAAATCTTGGTATTTGACCTCGGCGGCGGTACTTTCGACGTTTCGATCCTGCAACTGGGGGACGGAATTTTTGAAGTCAACGCTACCTCGGGCAACAACCATCTCGGAGGAGACGACTTTGACGACTGCATAGTCCAGTGGCTCGTAGAAGCTTTCCGCACTCAAGAAGGCAGTGACCTCTCACAAGACAAAATGGCATTGCAGCGCCTCCGAGAAGCTGCGGAAAAAGCGAAAATCGAACTATCCAATCGCGAATCGACCTCAATCAATTTGCCCTTCATCTCCTCTGACGCCACAGGGCCCAAGCATCTGGAAATGGATCTCTCCAAAGCTCAGTTTGAAAAACTGGTGGGTCATTTGGTGCAAGCGACGATCGATCCGGTGACTCAAGCGCTCAAAGACGCAAGCTTGACCCCCAAAGAGATAGACAGGATTATTTTAGTGGGAGGCTCAACCCGGATTCCGGCAGTTCAAGAGGCAATTAGCAAATATTTTGGCGGCGTGTCTCCCGATAAATCGGTCAATCCCGACGAAGCTGTAGCTGTAGGCGCGGCAATTCAAGCCGGGGTGTTGGGCGGTGAGGTCAAAGATTTGCTGCTGCTGGACGTGACGCCGCTCTCCCTGGGACTCGAAACCTTGGGGGGAGTGTTCACCAAAGTAATTGAGCGCAATACAACTATCCCCACCAGTCGATCGCAAATGTACAGCACGGCGGCAGACGGGCAAACATCGGTAGAAATTCACGTGCTCCAAGGCGAACGGGCATTGGTTAAAGACAATAAAAGTCTCGGCAAGTTCCTGCTAAAAGGCATTCCCGCAGCCCCTCGCGGCGTACCTCAAATTGAAGTTACCTTTGAAATCGATGCCAATGGCATTCTCAAAGTCGCCGCTGAAGACAAGGGAACCGGAAAAGAACAAAGCATCCAAATTTCTAATACAGGGGGCTTAAGCGAAACCGAAGTCGAGCGGATGCGGCAAGAAGCCGAACTTTACGCTGACGAGGACATCAAGCGCGCTCAACTCGTCGAACTCAAAAATCAAGCCGACACCCTAGTCTATAATTGTGGTGTCACTTTAAAAACCAACGCGAAATTGCTGGGCGACGACCTTAAAGCCGAAGCCGAAACAGCAGCAGCAGCCTTGCGGGAAGCGATGGCTAACCCCGACATCACAGGCGAGGAACTCACCGCAGCAATCGAATCTTTCAAGCAACTGCTATACTCCCTCGGGACAGCAGTCTACGACCAAGCCCGCAGCGGGGTAGCCCCGTCAGGAGCTGTTGTTGAAAGCGAGATGATGTCAGAAGAAGTAGAATCAGAGCTAGAAGAGGTGGCAGCTACAGACGACAGCATTTTGCTGACAGAAGAGCTGCTGGTGACGCCCCAAGCTCCGCCGGAACCAAAGCCGGAACCAAAGCCGGAACCAAAGCCGGAACCAAAGCCGGAACCAAAACCGGTACCAAACCCGGAGCGACAGTCAAAACGCCAGCCAAATCCACCGTCAAATCCACCGTCAAATCCACAGTCAAATCCACAGTCAAAACGACAGTCAAATCCACCGTCAAATCCACCGTCAAAACAAAAATCGAAGGTTCCCGAACCAGAAGTTGATGATATGAATCCTTTCCTTTAGAACTGAAAAGCTAAAAATTAAAAGTTAAAAATTAAAAGTTAAAAATTTTAATTTTTAATTGGTAATTTCAGGAAAGATTGCCCGTTTATTTTTCGTACACTTTTTGTTATTTACCTCCAGGCAAGCAGCTCTATGGCCGGTGATTACTATGAAATATTAGGCGTTTCTCGCAGCGCAGACAAAGAAGAAATTAAGCGTGCTTACCGCCGCCTAGCTCGCAAGTACCATCCAGATGTCAACAAAACAGACGGTGCCGAGGAGCGGTTTAAAGAAATCAACCGCGCCTACGAGGTACTCTCAGAACCGGAAACCCGCGCCCGTTTTGACCGTTTCGGCGAAGCAGGCGTGAGTGGTGCAGCAGCTCCGGGCTTCCAAGACTTCGGCGACAGCTTTGCCGATATTTTTGAAAGCTTCTTTCAGGGTTTTCAGGGAGGGGCCGGCGGCCAACAACAAGGTCGCAGGCGCAGCGGGCCCGTGCGCGGAGACGATTTGCGGCTCGACTTGCGGCTGGATTTCCGCGAAGCCGTGTTTGGTGGGGACAAAGAACTCCGCATCAAGCACCTAGAAACCTGCGAAACTTGCACCGGGACTGGCGCTAAACCGGGAACCCGACCTCAAACCTGCTCGACTTGTACCGGTAGCGGACAAGTCCGCCGCGCTACCCGCACGCCCTTCGGCAGCTTTACTCAAGTTTCAGTTTGCCCCACTTGCAACGGCACGGGGCAAGTGATTGATGAGAAGTGCGAAACTTGTGGCGGCCGGGGCCAGAAAGAAGTGATGAAAAAGCTGAAAATCACAATTCCGCCTGGGGTTGACAACGGTACTCGCTTGCGTGTTTCCAATGAAGGGGATGCGGGCAAACTGGGCGGGCCGCCCGGGGATCTTTACGTGTTCTTGGCTGTGAATGAAGACCCGCTATTCAAGCGGGACGGCATTAACGTTAACTCGGAAGTTAAGATTAGTTACCTGCAAGCAATTTTGGGGTGCCGGTTGGAAGTGGAAACAGTAGACGGGCCGACGGAATTGTTGATTCCTGCGGGAACTCAGGCAAATACTGTTTTGACTTTGGAGAAAAAAGGGGTGCCTCGGTTGGGAAATCCAGTCAGTCGCGGCGATCATTTGATTGCGGTGTCTATTGACATTCCGACTAAGGTGACGGCTGAGGAACGGGAATTGCTGATGCAGCTTGCTAAGCTGAAGGGCGATCGTACTGGTAAAGGCGGCATAGAAGGGTTTCTGGGTAATTTGTTTCAGAAATAAGCAAAAATTTGACACCAATTGGTGTCAAATTTTCCTGTTTGATGATTCCGTCGCAATTTTTAAAATTCTGTCTCCAGAAAATGAGCGCAATTGCGCTCATTTTGCCCAGGTAGAATAATTAGTCGGCATTTTTTAGGAGTAGTCCTCAAAAAAAATGACACCAATTGGTGTCAAAAATCGGCTGTAAAATAATTAGGCGGCAATTTTTGGGAGTAGTCCTCAAAAAAAATGACACCAATTGGTGTCAAAAATCGGCTGTAGAATAATTTGCCGACAATTGGTTTGATTCTCTCTCAAAAAAGTGAGCGCAATTGCGCTCATTTTGTACAAGTAGAATAATTCGCTAACCAGGGTTTCACGAAAAACTAAGGCTTTCAGGGTTTGAGATGGGAAATTTGAGACTCAAAAACGCATTATGAATTCAACATCGAAAATTGAAAATCCCAAATCCCCAGATGCAAAAATCGATCTGCGGGGTACTCCTTGTCCTCTGAATTTTGTCCGCACTAAACTGCGCTTGGAGCAAATGGCACCGGGTGCTGTTTTGGAGGTGTGGCTGGATGCTGGGGAGCCGATCGAACAAGTGCCCGACAGTCTGAAAATGGAAGGCTACCAGATTCTGGAAACCCAATTTGTCGCGGATGAGCCGGATTCTGGATTTTTTGCGATGAAAGTGCAGCGCCCCGAACACCAGGAAGCAGGATGAGCCTGAATTCACCCTCGATCGTCGGTACTGTAATTGCTGTTCAGGCTAACTTCTACCAAGTGAGGTTAGATCCCGAATTCTCCATTGACGGGAAAAAGGCTCCCCTCGCTGATTCTCCGATTCTCCTGTGCACTCGCCGCACTCGACTCAAAAAAATTGGCCAACAGGTGATGGTGGGCGATCGCGTGGTGGTAGACGAACCGGACTGGACTGACCGCCGGGGTGCAATTTCTGAAGTCTTCCCCCGCCAAACAGAACTCAACCGCCCGCCTGTAGCTAATGCCGATCGCATTCTCCTCGTTTTTGCCCTCGCTGAACCAGACTTAGACCCCGCCTCATTAACTCGGTTTTTAGTCAAGGCCGAATCTACAGGTTTAGAGGTGAGTTTGTGCCTGAACAAATGCGATTTGATCGCGAAAGAGGAGTTGGAACAGTGGCGCGATCGGCTTTCAGGCTGGGGCTACGAACCAATGTTTATTAGCGTCCGCAGCGGCTTAGGAGTCCAGGAAGCTGCGGCTAATTTTCAAAATAAAGCTTTTGTCGAAAAAGTAGCTTCCCAGCATTTATCGGACAAAATAGATAGTTCTCTCTTGCCTTCTGAGGATAACCCCCTGCTTGCAAATTCGGTCTATCCGTTACATCCGTTAAATTCCGTACAAAATCCGTTGCCGAACTCCAACAACACCCACATCCAAGGGAAAATAACGATAATTTGCGGCCCTTCTGGGGTCGGCAAGTCCAGCTTGATCAACCAACTGATTCCGGCCTTGAATCTGCGAGTGAACGCTGTTTCCGGCAAACTCGGTCGCGGACGCCACACGACTCGCCACGTAGAACTATTTGAACTCCCGGGTGGCGGACTCTTGGCAGATACTCCCGGGTTCAATCAGCCGGCTCTCGAATGCGATCCGTGCGAGTTAGCTCAATATTTCCCAGAAGCGCGCCAGAGGCTGGCTTTGGGTAGCTGCCAGTTTAGCGACTGTTCTCACCGAGACGAGCCTAACTGTGTCGTGCGGGGCGGTTGGGAGCGCTATGAGTATTACTTGGATTTTCTCGAAGAGGCGATCGTCCGCCAACAAGCTCTGCAAAACTCTAGCAGCGCCGAAGCGAGTTTGAAACAGCAAACCAAGTCGGATGGTACGCAGCAGTACGAACCGAAGCTGCAAACTAAAAAATATCGCCGCTCTTCGCGCCGCCTTCAACACCAGTCGCTGCAAGATATGTGTCAAGACGACTTAGAGTAATTGCGAGCCAGTAGCCGCCTGTAAGCCCGCGAGGCGACAGAAAACAGTACCGAGGCTGACCGAGAAACCGGGTTTGATGGAGGAAAATACACAGGTTGCAGTCTCAGCCCGCGTTCGCAAAACCCGGTTTCTTTAGTTCCGAGTGCGTAAGTCTTGAGTACATTAATCGCTAAAATTAAATGGCCTTAGATTTGTTAAAAAAAACTAGAACTGAAGCAAAAGTTAGCGGGTAATGCAGGAGCAAAAATACTGTGAATATTCAAGAAGTGTTTCAAAAAGGCGGCCCCGCCATGTGGCCCCTGTTGGTGTTATCGATTCTATCTGTAAGTACAATTATCGAGCGCTTGTGGTTCTGGGCCAGCCTCTTGAGCAAAGAAAAGCAGATAGTTAACCGCATTCTCGAAGCTGCCCGCAGCGATTGGGGGGCAGCTAGCGAGATTGCCAGACAAGCCAACCGACAGCCCATCGGGCGATTTCTTTATGCACCCCTGCGGCTCTACAATCCTGAACCAGATTTATTTCGACTCGCACTCGAAGCCGCAGCCGATGAAGAGTTGGCTTCGATGCGCCGCGGCGACAAAATCTTAGAAGCTACGATCGCTCTAGCCCCTTTGTTGGGCTTGCTGGGAACAGTTTTGGGCTTGATTAACTCTCTGAGTTCCATCCGTCTGGGCGACATCGGCACGTCGGCAACAACTGGCGTAACTTTGGGGATTAGCGAAGCGCTGACTACGACTGCTACTGGGATGGTAGTAGCAATTTTTACCTTGGCGTTTTATAGGATATTTCAAGCTTTTTTGTTCAACCAGGCAAAAATATTTCGCAAAGCTGGAAATGAAATGGAATTGCTTTACAGGCAATACTGGCCAGCAGCTAACGCTAAGGGTCGATCGCCCGGTGCAGAATACAGCAATTCTTCCTTTGGTTCCGATGGTGCGAACAGGCTTTCTCTCAACTCTTCTGGCGAATCGGGAGAACGAAACCGGGAGCCGAAATTGAAAGGTTCCGAGCCGGCTGAAGATTCACCTTCTAATAATTAAAAGAAAGGAGAACTGATGAAGATTAATCTAGATACTCCTGCTGAAGAGGCTCGGATTGAACTGGTGCCTTTAATTGACGTGATCTTTTGCATCCTGACATTTTTTCTGCTGGCGGCTCTGCAACTGACTCGCCAGCAAGCGATTAATGTGGATTTGCCGAAGGCAAAGACGGGACAAACCCAGATGCGAGAGATGCTGATTGTCAGCATTGACGATTTCGGGCAAACTTATATCGACCAATTGCCTGTTAATTACCAACAGCTCGATCGAGTTTTGAAGAGTTTCCAGAGCCAAAATCCTGCGGGGTTGATGGTGCTGTACGCTCCTCAAAATGCTAGATATGCCAAAGTTGTCGAGGTTTTAGACAAATTGCGGGAGGTAGGGGGCGATCGAGTTGCCCTGGCAACTCTTCCTAGTTCGGCTCCCTCCCCATTGCCCAATACCTCGCTGCCCAATTCTGGCATTCCTGCGGCACCTGCGATCGGCAATTCCGGTCAACCTCTGCCGTCTCCTGTGGCTCCAGGGCAGCAGCAGTTCAATCCCAATCAGTTTCAATCTCCTCTCCCGGCTCCAGGGCAGCCTAGCAACTCTGGGGCAACTCTGGGCATTCCTTCTGTTTCGCCTGCACCCACTGCTCCCAATGTCAGACCCGGATCTGCCACTCCATCGCAGGATGTCAGGCCCTCGAATTAGTTAGAAAGAAGAAGGTTCGGCAACGGATTGTGTAACGGATGTAACGGATGTAACGGATGTAACGGATGTCAGTCCGATGTCCGTCGGAAGAAGGGAGAAGGAAGAAGGGAGAACAGAGAATATAGAAATTTTCCCAATCTCCTCATCTCCCCCTCTCCTCATCTCCTCATCTCCCAATCTCCCCCTCTCCCCCTCTCCTCATCTCCTCATCTCCCCCTCTCCTCATCTCCTCATCTCCCCCTCTCCCTCTCCCCCTCTCCCCCTCTCCCCCTCTCCCTCTCCCCCTCGCGGAGAGAAGCTCCGCCCGATTTGGTATAAAGCGCTTCAATTATTTTGGTTTGTACTGAGCCTTTTGTCATTTGACAAGTAGATACAGTTGTATATGTCTGCGGAAGGAACTTTTGCAGACATCTCGCCATCTTTACCCCTAAGTTATTTCCTGGGACATATGGTAATTTTGTCAAATAATTGTTACCTTTTGTAATATAGACTAAAGCGAGATGGGTCATCGGGCATCCCGAAACCAAGAGCCGATCGCTGAAACAAGTTACAAATCGGGTTAATCCAGGTTTTTACTTTCAAGTCACCTTTACTTACAGAGGAGTCAAAGTCATGAGCCAACCAGCAGAATTGTCTTTGGAGCAGCAATTTAGCCTGTGTTCCTTCAAAACACAGGTAAGTGACATGAGCCGCGAACAAGCTCAGGAGTTTTTGGTCAAGCTTTACGAGCAAATGATGTTGCGGGAAACCATGTACCGCCATTTTCTGAAACACCACTGGGGTTTAGAACCTAACCCAGGCGTTGAGTAGCTGAGAGTCGCAGTCGGCGACCTCCGTCTCTTACTCTGTTCCCTCATGCGGAAAGGAGTTGGGGGTGATGGGGCGTCACTCGAAGACAGAAGGTAAAAGGCATCTGTACAGAACTTCAGGAAAATTTGACAGTTTATTTATTGATTCCACTAAATTTGGGGAGTCGATACGAGCAATCTCTCGATCGACACAACATAATATCGCCAAAATAATTTATCCAACCTCGACTCGAAAGTTTGATAATTATTAATTATAATAAGTATTAAATTTTTAACCAATTAAAATTTTTAACCAATTAAAAATATTTGTCTTTAGTTGCAGCGGATGAGGTTTAACAACAATGGCGCTAGTCGGACATCTGAGCGCGACCTCCGACTAGCAAAACCTTCCGTTTTCACATCAATCCCTAGAACTGGCAACTGTGGAGTCTAGAAAGAGTTATTCCCCCTGACGTTCGAGAGTCGCTTCCATCGTACTCGTCAAGTAATGACCAGACATGATGCCGCTAGATTGATAGTAGCGGTTGTCATCAACGCGGTGAAGGGTATCAAAACCCGTCCGCCGCTGGCGTTCGTCTCCCAATACCCAGTAACGCTGGACGATCGACTGGGGAGCAATCCAACCTTCGCCCTCAACGCGGCCGAGTTCGCCGTGTTGGAGTACAAAAGTATACTGCCGTTCGTCGCTGTTGAGGTGTCCTCGGTACTGCAAAATAATCTCTTCCCGATCGCCTCCGGGAAACACGAGCTTCGTCACCATACTGAACCAATCTGTTCGGTTCCAGCTCACTAAAGTTTTGCCTTTTACCGTAATTGGCACGCCATTGCGCTCAATCCAACTTCCTTCGAGCGTCCATTGGCCAGATTCCATTAAAAACGTGTGAGCCACAGTGCTGTTCCTATGCTTTTCCTGCTGGCTACAATGCTGGTGCAACAACGCACAGCCGTTGTCCCTCAGATTCTATGCTATCACGCCCAACTGTGCCAACAAGAGTTAATTTCTCCTAAAAGTACCGATGTCCGGGCACCAGTAACTTGAGGCAGATTGCCGGGAATGCCCCGAACCCGCCAGGCGGCTAAAACCGCGAAAGCGATCGCCTCTTTAAAATCTACACTCAAGCCTGCCTCAGAAGTAGTCAACACTTGCACTGGATGCAATTGAGTTTGCAATCGGCGTTTTAAGTAGAGATTGTGGCTACCGCCCCCGCACAATAAAACTCGATCGGGCATAGCCGGTAAAAAAGTTTGGTAACTGTGAACGATCGAGGCAACAGTCAGTTCTGTCAGAGTAGCCAGCACATCAGCAGGACTGAGGTTGTAACCTTGGGCCTCGACCAAACATCGGTCAAAATAGTCTACACCAAATAACTCTCGCCCAGTAGATTTCGGCGGTGCTTGGCGGAAGAACTCCTCGGCGAGCCAATCCTCGACTAAAGCTTGACAGGGAGTTCCCGATGCCGCCCAAGCTCCACCTTCGTCGATCGTCAAAGTGCCGCCTGAGAAGTGCTGCACTGCCAAATCTAACAGTGAATTCGCCGGGCCTGTATCCCAGCCCAAGACGCCATCCCCAAGACTGGAAACCACAGGCTTGTCGCCGAATTCCTCATCTCTCCTGGCAGGAAGATAGGTAACATTGCCAATTCCGCCCATATTTTGGATGCAGAGGCGGAGGTTGGGTTCCGCCAGCAGGCAAGCATCAACTATTGGCACCAAAGGTGCTCCTTGACCCCCTGCTGCAATGTCTGCCGATCGAAAGTTACTCACAGTAGTAATGCCTGTCAATTGGGCAATTAGCGCGCCCCGCCCTAATTGCAAGCTGTAGCCCATTTCACATCCGGGACTCGGTGCAGCAGAACAACTACTTCTTTCCGTATTTCCTGGCGGTCGGTGGTAGACGGTTTGACCGTGAGAGCCGATTAATTCGGCTTTATCATATTCTGCTTGAATTGTCAAGGCAGCCGTGGCAAATTCTTGGGCGATGGCATCATCTAATTGGGCTAGTTCAGGCACTGACAAAGCTGAGCCGCTGCAAACTGAGAGAATTTGCGATCGCAAATTAGCAGGATAAGGGAAAGTCTTGCCCGCCACCAATTGCACTTTCAAGTCTGTTTGGGAACCGACCACATCCACCAAAGCAGCATCAATGCCATCCACCGACGTGCCGCTGATCAAACCGATAACGCGAGTCATTCGATTTTAGATTTTTGATTTTAGATTTTAGATTTTAGATTTTTGATTTTCCGGGGGGTTGCCCGATTTATTTGAGGTCGATCGTCACAATCACCACAGTAATATTATCGCGTCCCCCCTTATCCTTAGCTGCTTGAATCAAAGCATTTGCAGCGCCCTCGCAGGCGCGAATCGACTTCAGAGGCGAAGCAATCAAAGGATCGGAAAGTTCCTCAGTCAAGCCGTCACTGCACAGCAGCAAGCGATCCCCGGGCTGCACGTCCACCGGCAAAATATCTATTTCCCGCACATCATCGCGGCCCAAACACTGGGACAAAACGTGACGCCAAGGATGACTGCGAGCCTGGTCGGGAGTCAGGGCCTTTCTTTTCACAGCCTGAGCCACCCAAGTCTGGTCTTCAGTAATCTGCTCCAAGCGAGAGCCGTGCAGCCGGTACAAGCGAGAGTCCCCGATATTAGCGCACCAAGGTCTGCCCTCATCCCTAAACATCAGAACCACAGCCGTAGTCCCCATATCAGCGCGTTCGGGGTGGTCGAGCTGATCCGTCAAAATTGCTTGATTGGCAATCAATAAAGCCTTTTCCAACAACAGCGGAGAATCTTCAGGCCCTTCCCAATGTTCGAGCAAATAAGATTTAATCGCCCCAGTTGCAATCCGGCTGGCTTCTTGACCTCCGGCGTGTCCTCCCATTCCGTCGGCCACTATGAAAAATCGCCCGTCAGAGTCTATGTAGTACGAATCCTGATTTACGGAACGAACTAGCCCTGTGTCTGTCTTACCTGCGAAAGAGCGTTTCATAGATTGGGTGATTGGACTCATCGAACTTAAAAGCTTGATTCAAGTGGTGCGATTTTTTATTCCAAAACTTAAATCCCGAACGGGAGTTGAAATTGCTGCACCCGGCGATCTTGAGTTTTGGAAAAATTGCACTTCCTTGACCTTATATTGTAGATCGTATGATGGTAATGCCGTCTTAAAATTTCGATAAATCCAGTAAATTAAGCAGCACCTGCAAAAAAAAACTGGATTTCTACAAAAAATTCGAGGTTTTGCTGTCTAGAAATCTAGGAAGCAACTGGGTTTGTAGGGTCAAAGCGCTTAAGTGCTGTAAGTTTTAGCAATCTGTTGTCAGCAAGCCAAAACTTAACATTCGAGGTCAAATTTTGGCGGGCGAGGAATCTCAAACCTGAAATTTCAAATCGCAAATTGCACAATTATGACATTCTGTCTAAACGATCGATCCGCTTGAACAAACGCAGCAGAGCAAACCCTGCACCCGCCGCCAGCACAGCCACAGCGACAGCCGGCCAGACTTGATTGCTGACAAACAAAATTGTCGCCGACAAAGTAAAAGCACTCATCAGCAAAGCATAATTCGTACCCATTTGAGCGCTGCTCATGCGGCGGAGCAAGCGCTCTGTTTCGGCAGAACGGACGCGAATCCGCAAATCTCCCTGTTCGAGTTTATCAATAGTCTCCTCAATCCGGCGGGGCAAGCCCAAAGCACTCGAACTCACCTGAGCCGCCTGACGGCCGATTTCGTTAAAAATGCTGCTACTTGTATCATGGCCATTTCCATTAGTCATAAGCTGCATGGCAAAAGGTTGTGCCACCTCCATAAAGTTGAACTCGGGATCTAAACCTCGGCCGACCCCTTCAATCGTCGAAAAAGCTCGCATTACAAAAGTAAAGGTAGCTGGGAAGCGAAAAGGTTGGTCGTAGGCGATATCGTAAAGATCGTCCGTAATCGCGCTGACCGACTGATTTTCAAAAGGCTTGTCCATGAAGTTATCCAGCATATACTGGATGCTGCGGCGCACCGGACTCATATCGCCCGTAGGCACCAAAGCTCCCAAATCGATCAGAGAATTCATAATCCGCTGTCCATCCTTGGAAGCAATGCCGTAGAGCGTCTCCATCAGTCCTTCGCGGACGTTCGACTGGATTTGCCCCATCATGCCAAAATCGTAGAAAATCAAAGAACCGTCAGCACTAACAGCGATGTTGCCGGGGTGTGGGTCAGCGTGGAAAAAGCCGTCGTTGAGCAACTGCCGCAAATAAGCTTTTGCCCCCAACTGAGCGATTAATTTACGATCGATCCCGGCCGCTTCCAAAGCTTCGTAGTGGCTGATTTTAATCCCGGGCAGGTATTCCAAAGTCAGCACTCGCGGAGCCGCGTACCGCCAATAAACCCTCGGCACCCGCACCCAGTCGCACTTGCTAAAATTGCGGCGAAAAGTATCAGCATTGCGGCCTTCATGGAGATAGTCAATTTCCAGCCACAGAATGCGACAGCATTCCTCATAAATCCCCATCCAATCTCGGCCGCGGCCCCACTTAGGATGGTTTTGAAAGTAGCGAGCAATTCCCTTAAGAATTTGCAAATCGATCTCGAAGAGCTTCCGCAATCCCGGCCGCTGCACCTTGACCACCACTTCTTGGCCCGAATGCAGTTGAGCTTTGTGTACCTGACCCAAACTTGCAGCAGCCAGGGGCACCGGATCGAAGCTGCGGTAGAGTTTCTGAACTGTCTTGCCCAAATCTTGCTCGACAATTACCTCTAACTGCTGGTAGCTGAAAGCAGGCACTTTATCTTGCAGCTTAGAAAGCTCCTCGACAAACTCTGCGGGAAACAAGTCGGCGCGGGTGGAAAATAATTGTCCAACTTTAATGAAAGTCGGGCCCAAATCCAATAGTGTTTCTCGAACCCAGATAGCTTGAAAGCGCCGTCTGGCAACTTTCTTTTCTTCACTTACCCCTCCCCAGTAGCTCCAATTTTTGCTGTCTAGCCACAGCGAAGCCAGCCAGAGCAAGACAAAGGCCCAAATGTCGAAGAAGCGCCGCTGCCGGGAGTATTTTTCGCGATTCCAGCGATAAGCTTTACTTTTGTATGATTTACCAGCAGTTTTTGGCTCATCGGCCTCGCCAGTCCGCTTGGGGGAGAGCTGGCGATTAACAGAGTCATCAAGGAGAGCAGACACTTGGGTTCCCAAATTGCTTATTTTATGTTGTGGCTTTGATTGCAGGTAGGAGCGCAGGAGCGCAAAGCGATGCGCTCGTCTAGTAAATAGTTTTTGTGGCAGCCGGAATTAGGGCAAACTGCTGCGGTAGCGCTGCAATTGGGATCGCACCAGGGCCACTTCGGCACGCAGCTCGTCAATAGTCGCTTGCAAGTCGGCGGGATGGATGTCTTGAATGGTTGTGGTGCTTGCAGTGCCAGTTCTGGTCTGCATCGCCTCATCCGCAGTTCGATTGGCTCGTTCCACAACTCGATCGGTGAACTGTCGCAGGCGTTCTCTTTGTTCGGCGTCAAATTTGCCGAGTTCCGAGAAAGCGTTGGTTGCTGCGCTTTCTAATTGCTCGTACAGTGCTTCGGCAAGTGCTCTGCCTACAAAAAAAGCATGAACTGGGGGTTTACTCATAAAAAAATCTCTGTGCGCTTCCGGAACAAATTATAACTTGCTTATCCTCGATGGTGCTTGTTCCCAAAGAAAGGAAGTTTGGGGGAAAAGATGCGCGACCGGGAGCTTGCACAAAAACCAACAACTTTTTTCAGGGGTCGCGATCGACCGATCCCGATCGCATCCCGGGCCTGACCTCGATCCTCGACCGAATTCTCAGATCCGGTGTCGCTAACTTCTTTTTCCACCCCCGTAGGTTTTGCATAGGTTTTGCAGAAGTAACGCGCGACATCACACAATTTAAGTGTTGCACACACATTATAACATAAATTAAATCCAAATATCCAACATTAATGCCAATTTTATCGGCGGGCATTTGGCTTGCAGAAGGAATAGGAAATAGTAGATAAACTCCGGTCGCGGATGTTGGGATTTTTCGAGTCGATCGAAGGTTTGGCGAGATAGTCTTTGGAGATCGAGGGCGTTATTTCCTCAACTACCGATCGGATATTTGCTGACTCGTAAAACCAAGTATTTACCCGCACTTTTAAGCAACAAAAACAATACTAATTTGTCGCAGGTTCAGGAAAAGGCACAGTCGGTTCTGCAACAGGGGGCGGCGAGTAAGGTGCGATCGAACTATCTGAATTGCTGCCACTCCGGCTCGGTATTGGCGGTTCTGGCGATCGCTCGGTCGGCGACGCTAGTGCTGGCGGCGCGGATTCCGGCGGCGGCAAGGTTTCAGCACTCTTGGCAGCAGGCGGGGCGGGTACGGAGGGCGAATATATGGGCGGTTCTGCTGGCAGGGGCGCCACTTCCGGTACAGGCGCGGGTTCTGGTTGGGGTGCTGGCTCGATTTCGGTTTTAGGCTCTGGAATGAGGGACTCAGAAGGCTGCGATTCAGGCTCGGGCGTCGGGGATGGCTCAGGTGGCACTTCGGGTTCTGGGGCGGGAGTTTCCGGGCTTGGTAACTCAGAAGGTTCAGTGCTAGCTTCTGAGGGCTCGATCTGTTCGGGAATATTGTTGCTTTCTAAGGGGGGTTTGGGGCGCTTGTTGAGTTCGATCGGCGGGAGAGGACTGCTTTCGACAGACGGCTGCCCGAACATCGGCCCTGACAAATCGCGGGATTTGAGCAAATCTTCGAGAGATGGGAAGGATGGAGTTTGAGATCGTTTGCTGCTGAGACTGGTGCTGTTGTAACGCCAGGCCAGGTCAAAACCCATCCAGCCTGCAATTGCAGCCGTTACGACAAACGCCAGGAAAGTCAACTGTGGCGGGGGAGGTGCGGGCAATCGCAGACTTTGCTTGCCTTTTTTCTCTGCTGGCGATCGCTCTGTTTCTTGCAGCATGGTAAGCCAATTTTCCACTGTCTGAGGGCGGTTTTGGGGGTCGATTTCGAGTCCCTGAAGGATAGCTTGCTCAATTCCCGCACTGAGGTTGGGCTGAAATTGCCGCAAGTCGGCCAGGGGAATGCGATCGCGCAGGGGTGCTGCTACGGGCGTCACGCCGGAAAGTAAGTAGTAGAGGGTGGCGGCGATCGCGTAGATGTCTGTGGCGGGTGTACATTTACCGTCATAGAGGTATTGTTCGATCGGCGCGTACCCAGGGGAGAGCAAGTTAGTGTGGGTTTGTTTGGTGCCGGCGGTAAAGCCGCGGGCAATGCCGAAATCTATTAACATTACCAGATGAGAATCGGTTCGCCGGATAATATTTTCTGGCTTGATGTCTCCGTGCAGCAATCCGCTGTGGTGAACTGTACTTACGGCTGAGGCTATTTGCCGAATGTAGTGCAGGGCCTGGGCTTCTGGCAGCGGCCGATCGGTTTCGACTATTTGGGCGAGAGTTTGGCCCGGAATGTAGTCCATTGCGATAAAGGACTGTCCGGCTTCTTCAAAAAAGTCGATTACTCTGACGATGTTGGAATGCTGACACCGCGACAGGCGTTGGGCTTCGGCAATAAACTGCTGCTGAAATTGGGCAGATTCTGGGTGTTGGCGCAGACTTTCGTTGAGGGTTTTGAGTACGACGGTTTGATTTAAATGGGTGTGGATAGCTCGGTAAGTGATTCCGAACCCTCCTATGCCTAAAGTCGCGTTAATTTGGTATTTGCCCTGTTGCAGGACTGTTGCTGGCGCTAAGTTCATCTTCAGTTGATGCCGTTTCCCAAACTATGCTACCGCCTTTGGGTTATTTCACACAGTTAGGGGTGAGGTTCGATCGCTCTGAACCCTAGTTTTGGCTTTTGTTCTGATATTTTGGCATCGGGCGATCGTTTTATTGGAATGTTCCACCAATCCTATCTGTAGCACCCGTCTTAAAACTTAACACAATATTTCCCCAATAAAAATCCCGCTCTTGTGGAACGGGAAAGCCATCAGGGTGCATCTATGTGATACGACTATAGCTCGTGGGGGGTATAACCCCTATTGGCTTTATCGAATCTTTACAATTAGTGGATTTTTGTAAATATTTAGGTTTTTTATTGACTTATAAGCCGTTTTATGGGGTTAAAATGAAAAATGGTGACATTTATAGGAAATACCCTGAAAACCCCGTGACTTCAGTCCGGGGATGAAAGGGAGTTGCAGGATTTATCCTTCCTACTAGACATACCAATTGCACAAATATCTGGTTCGTGGTATCATCAAAAGAGTCGAAACTTGTGAATTTTGAGAAATCAAGTATCTAGCTTAACCGCAGTACGGATGCTCAAAATAATTAATCACCATCAATAGTAAGATTCTAAACCGACTAAATAGTCAGTAAAAGACTT
>NZ_JAUBWA010000049.1:0-49498 GCF_036702825.1 Microcoleus sp. A003_D6
CACGGCTACTTCGGTCGTTTGATTTTCCAATACGCGAGTTTCAACAACAGCCGTTCCTTGCACTTCTTGTTAGGTGCATGGCCAGTAGTTGGCATCTGGTTTACCGCTTTGGGTATTTCCACGATGGCTTTCAACTTGAACGGTTTCAACTTCAACCAATCGATTATCGACTCTCAAGGTCGCGTCATCAACACTTGGGCTGATGTTATCAACCGCGCTAACTTGGGTATGGAAGTAATGCACGAGCGCAATGCTCACAACTTCCCGCTTGATTTGGCTGCAAGTGAAGTCACTCCCGTAGCAATGGTTGCTCCTTCTATCAACGGCTAAGTTTTAGTCTGAGATTACAAAAAGCGCTCCTAGAAATAGGGGCGCTTTTTGTTTGGGAAAAATATTTTTACTGCGGGGATTTGAAGTATTTTTAATCGGGTTGAACCGCCGCTAGAATTTGTCCGGCTGTCACCGTTTGCCCCTTTTCACAAAACAACTCTGCTACAGTTCCCGCCACATCAGCAGTAATAGCAATTTCCATTTTCATCGCTTCCAAAATTAACAGGCGATCGCCCTCAGCAACCGCATCTCCAACATTAACCAGCACCTGCCAAACATTAGCCGAAACGTGAGCGACAACGGCCTCACAGCCAGCAGGCAAATTCACCTCCGCCACTCCCTCAGCCACATCCGCCGAGGATTCTGCTGCCACTTCAGCTTCAAATTCCCCGGATGCAGCCCAGCGATCGCGCTCTGCATTAAATGCGGCCTGCTGCTGCGCTTTAAATTCAGCAGCACTCCCCGCAATAGAATGCAAAAACTCATTGTATTCTCTCAAATTAAAAGTGATTTCCTCAACCTTTAATTTAAACTTACCTTCAATAAATTCTTCTCGACAGCGGTGCAATTCCTCATGAGAAACCGGATAAAATCGGATTTGGTCAAAAAAGCGCAAAAGCCAAGGTTTACCCGACTGGAAATCCGCCGTTTGTTTGAACCGATTCCACATTTGAACCGTGCGGCCGACAAATTGATAACCTCCCGGCCCTTCCATCCCGTAAACGCACAAATACGCGCCGCCAATGCCGACTGCATTTTCAGGAGTCCAAGTGCGGGCGGGATTGTATTTAGTAGTAACCAAACGGTGGCGCGGATCGAGGGGAGTTGCGACGGGCGCGCCTAAATAAACGTCTCCCAAACCCATCACTAAATAGCTAGCATTAAATACAATTTCTTTGACTTGTTCGATGCTGTCAAGCCCGTTTATGCGGCGAATAAACTCAATATTGCTGGGACACCAAGGTGCATCCGATCGCACAGACTGCATATATTTTTCAATGGCCAACAGCGTCGATTCATCTTCCCAAGATAAAGGCAAGTGCACAATTCGCGCCGGCACTTCCAAATCCTCGATCGCCGGAAGTTCCGCCTCAGCCGCAATCAGCGCCTGCATTAGCTGCTGTTGCGAAATCTGGCGGCCCTCAAAGTGAATTTGGAGCGATCGCATCCCCGGCACTAATTCGATAACACCAGGCAACGGATTTGCTTTCAACTGTTCCATCAAGGCGTGCGCCCGAAAACGCAAATTTAAATCCAGCACCAACGGGCCGTATTCAACTAGAATATATTTATCCCCAGCTTGACGGTAAGTAACAGCAACCTGTCCCGGAGATTCGGGAATTTCGTGCAAAATTGGAGAGGCGGGAACTGCGGGCAATTCCTCCGCATTTTCCCCAAAAACAGGCAAACAAAAAGTAGCAATTTGCCTATTTTGTGCTAATTCCCGCTGCAAAGCTTCAGCAAAACTCAAACAGTGAAAGCGAATGCTGTCCCCCGGTTTCAGTTGCCCGATTTTCCACAATTCCGACTGCACAATAGTAGCAGGACACACAAAACCTCCCAAACTCGGGCCGTCAAGACCGAGAATTACAGGCATATCGCCCGTAAAGTCGATCGTGCCGATCGCGTAAGCATTATCGTGAATGTTAGACGGGTGCAAACCCGCTTCCCCGCCGTCTTGGCGCGCCCAGGTAGGCTTCGGGCCGATCAGCCGAATACCCGTCCGCGTCGAGTTGTAATGCACCTGCCATTCTGTAGAGAAAAACATTTCGATGTCTGACTCAGTAAAGAAATCCGGCGCGCCGTGAGGCCCGTACAAAACACCGATTTCCCAATTATTGCTGTAACTTGGAATGAGTTCGGGAGGCAAAGATAATTCCGCTTCCAGAGTTGCAGTTTGGTGGAGTTTTAACACATCTCCCGGACGCAGCGTGCGGCCCGCGTGTCCGCCAAATTTGCCCAGTACAAAAGTTGATTTGCTGCCCAAATACTCCGGTACATTAAAGCCGTGTTTGACTGCTAAATAAGTGCGGTAGCCGCCGCCTTGAATGCCTTTTAACTTAAGAATGCTGCCAGCTTTTACGGGAATTGCCGTCCAAAACGGCACTGGTTCGCCGTTTAGCGTTCCCTTCATAATTGCACCAGTCAAACTAATAACTGTATCGGCATTAAAGCGCAGAGTTGGGCCTGTCGCTGTGAATTCCAATCCGGCTGTCGATTCTGGATTTCCTACTAAACGATTTGCCGATCGAAATGCCAGATGATCCATCGGCCCAGAAGGCGGCACGCCAACATCCCAATAGCCAATCCGCCCCGGATAATCCTGAATGCTGCTGTAGGTTCCACCCTCCAATACATCGATCGTTAAAGGTGCGTATTCAAAAGAGTTTAAAAAGCGCGTGTTCAGTTCGCCTCGGTTGAATCTGGAATCGTCCAAAATCTGGCGGAGGTAATCTAAATTAGTTTCAATTCCCGCTATTTCACTGGCATCTAAAGCAGCTTTTAGTTGAGCGATCGCCTGTTCTCGATTATCCCCGCAAACGATTACTTTGGCTAGCAGCGGATCGTAAAAAGGAGTAACCTCCGTGCCGGTTTCTATCCAACTGTCGCAGCGGACGTTTTCGGGAAACACAACTTGATTTAGAAGCCCGGAACTCGGCTGAAAATTCTTGGCGGCATCTTCGGCATAAATTCGCACCTCAATTGAGTGTCCCTGCGGCCGATATCGGTACTCTTCCAGGGGGAACAAATCTCCCGAAGCCTGTTTTACCATCCACTCAACGAGGTCGATGTTGTTGACAGCTTCAGTAACGCCGTGTTCAACTTGCAAGCGCGTGTTGACTTCCAAAAAATAAAACTGTTTCGCATCGACATCAAACACAAATTCAACAGTACCTGCTGACTGGTAATTTACGGCTTGTCCCAACCGCACTGCTGCACCGTACAACTGATTTCGCTGTTCGTCGCTAATAGCAGGGGCGGGAGTTTCTTCTATTACTTTTTGATTGCGCCGCTGCACCGAACAATCTCGCTCGCCCAAGGATATCACATTTCCTTTGCCATCTCCAAAGATTTGGACTTCAATGTGTCTGGCTGTTTGAATGTATTTTTCTAAAAAAACGCCGCTCACTTTAAAATTGCTTTGACTTAAACGCTGTACTTTTTCAAATGCTTCTGCCAAATCTCGATCGCCAAAACAAGCCTGCAAACCGATGCCGCCGCCGCCTGCGGTACTTTTGAGCATCACCGGATAGCCGATCGCGCCAGCCGCTTTTTGGGCATCCTCTAAACTTGCTAAAAGTTCGCTTCCGGGAGTTAGCGGCACTTGATTTGCAGCGGCTATTTCCCGCGCGGTGTGCTTCAATCCAAAGCAGCGCAACTGACTCGGAGTCGGGCCGATAAATGCAATATTTTCCCTTGCACAAGCTTCGGCAAATTCAGCATTTTCGCTCAAAAAGCCGTAACCCGGATGAATAGCTTGAGCTTTTGTTTGGCGCGCAACTTCGAGAATGCGATCGAACCGCAAATAACTCTCGGCTGCGGCGGCTGCACCGATACAAATGGCTTCGCTGGCGGCGAAAACGTGCTTGGCGCGGGCGTCGGCTTCAGAATATACTGCTACCGAAGCAATTCCGAGGCGATCGAGGGTGCGGATAATTCGGCAGGCTATTTCACCGCGATTTGCAATTAGAACTTTGTTAAACATTTGGGTATTTGTATAAATTTTTGATTGATAAGTCAACCGCAGATGTTAGGGAGATGAACGCAGATAAACGCAGATAATTTCTAGATTGGAAAGCTTGGGAATGCAATTGCTTGTTTCTTGGGGCAATAGGGGAGGGCGGTAACAATAGTGCTAGCGTCCCCCTCGCGGCGGGTATATTAGATTAGACGGAATCCCAAACAATCAACTGAATCGGTGTAGGATTGTAAGCGTTGCAAGGATTGTTCATTTGCGGGCAGTTAGAAATAGCAACTAGCGCGTTTATTTCGGCTCGCAAATCAACTGTACTTCCCGGATCGGAGATGCCGTCAACAATTTCTAGGGTGCCGTCTTCGCTAACCGGAACGTTCATAAAGAAGTTGATGTTGCTGACTAAATCTCGTTTGCCCAAACCGTAGGGAAGAATTGCGGCGAGGAAATTTTCAACGCAGGCGTGCTGGTATTTTTTGTCGAGTCCAAACCGCACCGAGTTGCTCTCGCAGCTACAGGCGCCGCCGGAGGTATCGTGCCGCCCGCAGGAGTCAGCAATTATGGTCATCATGGCTCGCCCTTCGTTGGAAATTAGTTGGCTGTTTGTAGTGACAAATATGTTGCCTTGATTGACGATCGTATCGGGGGCGCTGTAGCGTTCTGAAGGGTCATCGGCATTGTAAACTAAAAAGTCTACTGCTTGATTTCCGCCTAAATCTACAATGCGGAGAATCTGTCCTTTTTTGATGACGCGAGACCAGGGATGTGTGGCTGGTAAAACTTCGTTGTAAATTGCTGTTTCTGGATCGAGGATTTGTTGGGTGGTTGCAGTCATGGTTCACTGGGGTTGATGAATTTACAGCATTTTTTGCTGCCGCTCGGTGCGGATTAGATATAGTTTTCAAATCTGGTTTTTTAGGTGTTTTACATCAGTTTTTGATGGCTTTTTTAACCGCAGATGTTAGGCAGATAAACACTGATAAACGCAGATGATGGCGGGAATTGGAGGCGATTAAATGCAGTGCTGTCTATTGCAGGAACAAAGCATCGGTGTTGGTGAAGCCGCGCACGGCTTGCGGGTTGGCGGTGCGGCACAAGTCGTCAGGTGCGGGTGCGGGGGTTTTCACAATCTGAATTTGGATGGGTTTTGGATCGTAAATTGAACCCGGATGCAGGATGTGGGGGCAGTTAGAGATAATTGTCAATACGTTCATTTCGGCTCGCAAATCGATAAAACTCCCCGGTTTTTCGCAGCCTTCGCGAAACTCCATCGTGCCGTCTGGTTTGACGGCAATGCGAGTAAATAAGTTGAGGTTGGGCATGATATCTTTTTTGCTCAATCCCCACCGAGTTAGGGCTTTGAGGAAGTTATCGCGGGAGTTTTTCCAGTCTCCTTCTCCGTATTTTTTGGCATTGCTAATGGCGTTGCTGCATCCTCCTAGCAAATCGTGACAGCCGGATGTGTCTTGGGTGATGGAAAATAGGATGCGTCCCATGTCTGTGTAAAGCACCATGCCTTGTTTGAGAAAGGCGTTGAATTGAATTTTGGCGGTGTCTGCTGCGTTGAAACGTTCGATCGCATTGTCGGCGTTGTAGCACAGCATGGAAACGCCGCGAGAGCCTTCTAAATCGGTGATTCGCAGGGTGTTTCCCCGCTTGATGACTCCCGACCAGTACGCGCCGCCCGGTACGGTTTCTTGCATTAATACGAGGCTTGAATCAATTTGTGAGTTTGGGTCGATCGATAGTTGCACCATAAGTTCCTCTTGATGTATTTGGGTAGGTTAGGGAAACAAAATAATAGTATTTTGTAGCGGCAAAACCCGCCCTTTCCCAAAGTAATATTTATTTCCACTGATATCTTGCACCATTTTCAAGAACGGGCAAGATGCCCGTTCCACAAAACTCAATTTTATTGTGGAACGGGCATCTTGCCCGTTCCTAAATAGGTAATTGACAATGGTGCAAGATGTTAAGTTTCCACTTATTTAAGTTGGCAGTTGCACTCTTGGCGAACAGGCAAGATGCCTGTTCCACAAAGAGTGAGTTTTCTTGTGGGGTGGGCATCCTGCCCGCCCGTAAAAGTGCAAATACAAACCTATTTCTATTTAAGCAGCCATTGCAACTGCTTCTTGTCCGTGTTTCCGCATCAAATCCATGAGTTCGTCGCGGTAATCGTGGAATTTGGCGTGCCGTTTAATGCTGGGAGTGCGATCGGGCAAATTAATCGACATCTCCTTTCTCACTGTACCGGGACGAGCGCCCAAAGCATAAATCCGATTGGAAAGAAACACCGCTTCTTCGACATCGTGGGTAATCATAAAGATTGTAATCTGAGTGCGGCGCCACAAATCGAGCATAAATTCGTGCATCGATTCTTTGGTGTGGATGTCCAAGGCGCCGAAAGGTTCATCCATTAATAACACTTTAGGTTCAGAAGCGAGGGCGCGGGCGATCGCCACCCGCTGTTTCATCCCGCCCGACAATTCCTTCGGTAGCGACGAAGCAAACTGCGTCAATCCTACCACACTCAAATAATAGCTAGCTTGTTCGCGCCGCTTTTGCTTGGACAAGCCTTGAAGTTTGAGGCCAAACTCGGCATTTTCCTGCACGTTCATCCAAGGAAAAAGAGTGTAATGCTGAAATACCATACCTCTATCCGGCCCAGGCGAAACAACTTCCTTGCCGTCAATTTTCACTTCCCCTGTTGTCGGCTTGTCCAATCCCGCAATCTGCCTCAAAAGAGTAGATTTGCCCGAACCGGATGCGCCTACCGCGCAGATAAATTCGCCTTGCTTGATGCTCATATTGATGTCCTTGAGGACAACTAATTTACCCTTTTTCGTTTCAAAGTTTTTGTGCAGGTTGTTGATTTGTAGAAACATGAGTTAATCCTCTGTATTGTAAGTAAAAAATTGATTTGTTTATTCCCAAAATCTGGAAGTTTTAGGAGAAAAAATGATATTTAGCGGGGTTGCAATTTGATTGTAAACCACTGCCTTCTTCCCTCTTCCATCTTCCTTCTTCCCTCTTCCTTCTTCCTTCTTCCTTCAAAATCTGCTTACTGTTTCTGACTTGACCATTTACAAGAAACCCGCAGCAGATATTGAAAAAGCAAGTCAAAAGTCAGCCCGATCGCCCCAATGACAATCAGGCCCACAAAAATTTCATCGGTTCGGAGAAATCGACCGGCGACGCTGATCCGGCGGCCCAAGCCTTCGGTTGCCGCAATCAATTCCGACACGATTACCAATTGCCAAGCCGCAGCTAGGTTGATGCGGCTAGCATCAAGAATTCCCGGCAAAACGTGGGGAAAAATAACTTGAGTGAGGATTTCCCAGCGATTCCCGCCCAACATATAAGTTGCTTCGATCAAGTCTTTTGGAACAAACTTGACTGTATCCATCACCATCAGCGAATTGAAGAAAAAGACGCCGATAAATATCAGCATTATTTTGGGTTCTTCGCCGATTCCCAAGTAGAGAATTAATAGGGGAATGAATGCTGGTGCGGGCATATATCGCATCAAGCCGAACATGGGTTCAAGCAAGGCGCGAATACTGGGAAAACTGCCCATCAGTACGCCAATTGGTATGGAAAAAAGCAAGGCGAACAGAAAGCCCACTCCCACCCGCCACAAACTCGCTACCGTGTCTTTCAACAGTTCGCGAGTGTTCCACAGCCGGCCGAATGCTTCTAAAACTTTGCCGGGGGAAGGCAAAAATTTGGGGTCTACATCGGCGAAAGTTGTTACTAGCCACCACAGCAGCAACGGGAGTGCGATCGATGTTACCGTTAACCCAATATTGAGTGGTTGTGGTATCTCTTCCGCAATCCGCCAGAAAACGGTGGGATTTAGGCTTTTTTGCTTGAGGTGGGATTGGATCGATCGGGGTTCGGGATTTGGTGGCATGATTTAATTGCAGAACGGTTATCGAGTAATTTGAGTAGCTTTTGGGATTTTAAAAAAGAATATTTTTGAAAGTTGCTTGTGTATGCAAAATCGGAAATTCTGCCTCCTAGCTTTTACCTTCGGCATAAGCTTTGATAAAGCGATCGTCAAATAATGTGCTGATATCTGGTTGGGTTTTGGCTAAATTTACATCTACGAGGAATTTAGTCATTTCTGCCGCCGCAAACTGCAAGGATGTCATGTCATTTCCCGGTTGAAATGCTTTCAAGTTTTCCTCAATCGTAAATATCTTAGTGCCGTTTTCATATTCTTTGTATTCCTCTACGCTGACTCCGGCGCGGTTGGCGAGAATCTCGTAAGATTTTTCTTTATTTAATTTCATGTATTCCAATGTTGCAAACCATGAATTGACTAGGGCTTGCACTCGATCGGGGTGTTCGTCTATAAACTTTCGGGTGAATACCAAATGGTCGGAAATCGCCCCCGGAAAATCTTTTGAACTAAACAGTTCCTTGCTGTTCGAGCGTTTTAATGCCTGGGTAGTGAACGGCGCAAATACTGCCACCGCATCGACTTGTCCTCCGACGAAAGCCGCCGCAGCTTTGCCGGTTTCCAGCGGTACAAATTGAATATCTTGCACTGATAAACCTGCTTTTCTCAGCCCTAACAATAAGAGAAAGTGATCGACTGTACCTTCCTCTGCTGCAACTTTTTTTCCTTTCAAATCCGCAACAGAATTGATGCCTTCGGCGACAATTACTTTGTCATTTCCCGTCGAGTTGTCGTTGACTAAAACAATTACTTGGTCGGCGCCGCCTGATATGGAGTTTACTGTATCGCCGAGGGTTTGGCTGTTAGCATTTATCTGTCCTGCGGTGAGGGTGCTGATCGATTCTAAGTAGCCGTCAAACCATTTTAAGTCTACAGGAACATTGTTGGCTTCAAATATCTTTTGTTCTTTGGCAATTTGCCACGGAAACCAGCCAGGCCACGCGCTGAATCCGAGGCGAACTGCATCAGCACTTATTGAAGAAGCTGCTTCTGTTTCTGTCGTGGTTTTGATATAAATTGCCGGGTTGACGCAGCCGATCGCGAAAAACAAGGTTATGAAAAATATGGCACAGTAGGATAAGGGCGATCGCGTTATTTTTGGGGAGCAATATCGGATATTCATAGCAGATTCTGGTTGCTGGTTAGAGGTGAATATGTCGATCGAGCTTTTGCACCTTTCTTGGCTTCCTTAGCTTCCGCAAACCCCCCTGATATACAAGGATAAAGCCCGAGAGCTAACGAACCGAGTCGGCAAGACCGATCGCGTTTCTCCCGGGCTTTTATCCCGCCGTGTAACTGGCTAGTATTTCCCTCAAATTAATAAAATATTGGGATAACCAGTCTGCTTCTCTCGGACCAGCACTTGAACTTTCTAAGCTGAGTTAGAAACTGATTCAAATCGGAACCCTAGAAGCTGTTAAATTTTTTCTGTTTTTGTCTGTATAAGTCCTGTTTGCAAATCAGGGAGTTATTCGAGACTTTTGATTGCTGCAATGCACTTAGCTTTTTGAAAGGTAAGCATACTGTAGCGTGCGATCGTACTAGATTGCTACGTTTCAAACGGTAACAGCAAGTTCGATCGTAAAATGTGTAGAATGTTACAAAATACGGTTTTTCTCGGGTTTTTAACTAATGTGAATGGGAAGTCCCGCGCTCTACCGGAGGTGAGCGTCGGGATGAAAATGAACCAAAAAATAACTTGAGCGACAGCGAATCAATATCGTTTTTGTGTGGTACGATAACTTTATCTGTATTCGGCAATCTTGATAAATGTATAAGGCATACAAGTACAGAATTTATCCCACAGATGAGCAAGAATTCTTGCTAGCAAAGTCTTTTGGCTGTGCGAGATGGTTTTGGAACTATGCTTTGAATTTATGTCAAGAAACTTACAAGAATACTGGTAAAGGACTGTCTAGAGGGTGTATACAAGGCTTACTTCCTGCACTCAAAAAAGAATACGAATGGCTAAAAGAACCCTATTCTCAATGTTTGCAGGTAGTTGCACTAAATTTGTCTACTGCCTATAAAAACTTCTTTGACAAGAGGGCGATGCCGCCCAAATTTAAAGCCAAGCACGGCAGGCAATCGATCGGCTATCCTCAAAATGTCAAATTCGAGGGTGACTATATCAGCCTGCCTAAAATTGGCTTAGTTTTTTGTCGGCGACACCGTGATTTTGATGGCGACATCAAAACAGTCACCGTGTCTCGCAACCCGGACGGTAAACACTTTGTTTCTGTTTTGATTGATGACGGGAAAGAAAAACCTGAACTGGTTCCAGGAAATAAAGCGATTGGTATTGATGTAGGATTGACTCATTTTGCGATTACCAGTGATGGTTCTAAATTTAGCAATCCCAAACATTTTGTCAAACGCCAGCGGAACTTAAAGCGAAAACAACATTCGCTTTCTCGCAAAAAGAAAGGCAGTCAAAACCGAAAGAAGGCAAGGCTGGCAGTGGCAAAAGTTCACTCCAAAATTGCTCGGTGCCGTGAAGATTTTCTGCACAAGCTATCCCGCAAGATAGTGAACGAAAACCAAGTTATTGCAGTAGAAAATCTCAATATCAAAGGTATGGTAAAGAATCATAACTTAGCTTCATCGATTAGTGATGTTGGCTGGGGTATGTTCTGTACCATGCTCAAGTACAAGGCTGAAAGTGAAGGAAAGCAATATGTCGAAATTGACAGATGGTTTCCTAGCTCTAAGACTTGCCATGTATGTCTAAATCGAGTTGAGAGTCTCACTCTTGATATTAGGACATGGACTTGTCGGCATTGCGGTACTCATCACGATCGCGACATAAATGCTTCAATCAACATTAGAAATGAAGCCTTGCGGATTTTGGCGTTAGGAACTAGCGCGAATGCCTGCGGAGGGGATGTAAGTCGACAAGAGTAAAATTTCGGTTTTGTTGGACGCTGTTCCCGTTGAATCAGGAAGCCAGCGCTGTACCACTTAAGTGGTCAGCGTCTGGTAGTTCACGATGAAAGTTTTTGGAGGATTAAACCGGGCGATTGTCGATCGCGAAGTTTACCTGCATACAGACGAAACCCGCAAGGCAAAAATTGCAGATTTGTTGAGAAATACTTCGATCGCCCTAGACTGGATGCGAGGCCGGGGCGGGTTTATGAGATTGTCAATTATTTGCAGGTTTTTGTTGGTGAACCCGCCCCGGCTGACAAATGATATATGGTAAAATCCAGGGTGAATTTAAAATTTAAAATTAGTGAGTTAATGAAACTAAAGGCGTTGCTGATTTACGGTATGAAAGGCTAAATAGGCCAGTCATAGAAACCAGTATCGACAAAGCTTGGGGATTTTCAACTGATTTTTTTCATACCCTGATTAAGCAACGCCAGAGTGCGATCGAATAGATAAGCATGGGGGGGCGGGTTTACGAGATAAGCTGTCGCGCATTTAAATTGCATATTCGGGGCGGGCTAGAAGCCCACCCCACAAGAGTTTGATTGTTTTTTGACAGCCAATTTAAATGCAGAACAGCTTATTTAGTTTCCCAGATAGATGGTTGGTAAAACCAGCCCCTACGATCGCAAATTATCCGATCCAGAATCAACCGGACATGATATAAAAGCTCGATCGACTATCAACACGATCGAGCTGGCGTACCGACAATTACCCACTGCATTAACTGCTGCCACTCGGGAGATTGAGCTAATAAATCTGCATCCAATTCATTTCCCGCATTCTGCGAAAACTCGGCGAAACATTCCGTCCAATTAATTACTGTTTCCACAGGCAAATAAGGCGTATAATTCCAAGAACGCTGCAAAAACTCTACCATCTCAACAGAATGACCCGTGCGGTACAAATACCAAGCAATCCAAACTAAGGTACTGTACTTGATTTGCTTTTCCAACAAACGTATTTTATCCGGCAATTCGGGGCGGGCAAAAAAATTGTCCGTGACTGCGGCGAGGGATTTAGCCTGCGGTAAACCTTTGTACATGGCGCTTTGTTCGTGCTGGCGGTAGCAAACTGTTACTTGCCGCAGCCAATCTGCTTCGCATCCTATTAAGGCTAAACGCAGCACTAAATCTGTATCTTCGGCTGGTGGAAATCGAGGATCGAAGCCGCCGGCGCGCTCTAACCAATGGCGGCGAAACATCATCGCGCTGGGTAATACCGGTTTCCACCTGAGCCACATTTCTAAGTCTAATTTAGGGACGTTTTGCCAGGGTTTGACATCTTTTAGCGGTTCGCCTATACTATTAACTAGACGCCAGCCGCTGTGGACTATTCCTAGATTTGGTTTCGCTGCAAATACAGCCATTTGTGCTGCTATTTTGTCTGGGAAAAAGTAGTCGTCAGCATCGAGAAAGGCGATGAATTCTCCTCGCGCTAGCTCGATGCCGCGATTTCGGGCGATCGAAACTCCTTGATTTTGTTGGTAAATGTAGCGAATTCGATCGCCATATTGCTCTAAAACTAATCTGGTGTCATCTTTGGAACCGTCGTCTACTACAATAATTTCCCAGTCAGTATAGGTTTGGTGCAGAACGCTATCTACGGCTTGACCGACGTAATCCGCGCAATTGTAAGCCGGAATTACTACGCTTACCTGCGGAGTGCGATCGCTCATAACATCACTCATAATTAATTATATTAAATTCGGTTGCGTCTTTATTGTACAATAGTTATAGGGTGCGTCAGTTCCTGACGCACCCTAGAAAGGGTTCTTTTATTCATTAATTTCCGTAATTTCCGTTCAAGAATTTGCAAATGTAAGTTGGTGCGAATTCAGTAAATCAGGGCGGCTAATTGCTAAAGGGTTGCGATCGCCTTTTACCTTCAAATACTTGTCAGCTACTTGCAAAACCTGTTCGGGATTGGGTGGCTTGCTCAAAAAATCGGAAGCACCTGTAAATTTCGCTCGCGTGCGGTCAATTATAGTGTCTTTACAGGTCAAAAACACGATCGGAGTTTCCCGAAAAGCCGGTGTTTTTCGCAAAAAATTGCACAAAGCAAAGCCGCTTGTCTTCGGCATCACCACGTCCATAAAAATTAAACCAGGCTTGTGTTTGGCGATGATGCCCACTCCCTGCATCGGGTCTTGAATTTTTAGGACTCGATACCCCGCCGGCAATAAAATTTGCTCTAAAAATTCGCATACTGTCGGACTGTCATCGATACAGGCAATCAAAGGGCGACCCGGCCGGGTCATCGCCGCGGCAAGGCGCCACTGTTCTATAGGCGATGGCAAGTCTGGTACTGTTCGGAAATTTACTAAACCCTGCTTGATATAATTAACTAAAGCGCGAGTTGCCACTGTCACGCACTGCTTTTTCTTAAATGCAATATCCCAAAGAGTATTCTCGCCGTTAAATACGTTAGCCAAAGCTATCAAAGAATTAGAACTAAATCGATTTTGCTGCAACTGGGCCGACGCTTTTAAAAGCGGTGCTTGTTCTGGATCTACCAGCCACAAACCCATTGCTTTCCACTTGTGCCAAAGTTCTTCTGTAGAGCACAGAATTTGCTCTACTTCCGTTAAAGACAGCACCAAAGAAGAGATAATTTTAGAAAAATATTTTTCGGACGGACGCCACTCCCGGCGCAAACCCGATTGACCGATCAGAGCAAAGAACACTTCGGAAACGCTGCTGTGGACGATCGCCCTAGCTTGTTCCAAACTCATTTCGCTGGCTGCTAACCCTTGCTCTATCAGTTGATATTCCCACAGTTCCCCAGCATCGAGGTCTCTGAGATCCACTTGAAAGTTTCGACAGTGTTGCCCGATCGCCCTGTACCACCGTCTCGCTCTGTGCGATCCTCCTGTGGCATAAACCAGACTACCCCGAAAAAAGTAAAGTTGCCACTGTTGTTCACCTTGCTCTAACAGCAGCTTCCCCGTTGCCTGTTTCTGGTCGAGGACTGCCAAAGTATGAGACAACATTTTGTACCCGATTGCGGTAGCAGACATATTCACTCGCATCCCCTGTACTCTGTTTCTACTATTATATAGCTGCTCATTTGTGGAAAAGAACAGTAATATTACTGAATTTTGGTAAAAAAAAACAATTAATGCTACGAGTTTAACCGTATCAGGGAGTGATTCCCCTCGGGAGTTTTAGCCATGAGGATGCAACGCCTCTGTGCACTATTAACTAATGACTAAAATCCTGCTTCTCAATAATAATTAATTCCCCTCGCTATCTTTGGGAGGTACGGGATCGTAACCCCCAGGATGAAAAGGATGACAGCGCAAAATCCGCTTAACTGCCATGAATCCGCCGCGGGCCGCCCCAAATCTTTCTATGGCTTCGATCGCGTATTGCGAACAAGTTGGGTGAAATCTACAGGCGTTAGGCAAATAAGGAGAAATCCCCATTTTGTAGCCTCGGATTAATCCGGTCAGCAATATTTTCACAATTTTGGCCTCAGCGCTTGATTAAATTAATCGAAAAATCTTGTCCCATGCCACTAAAAGCTAGGTAAATCCACAGCATCCCCAGCGGTTCTAGCAATCGAGCTTGCTTCAAATCCCCCGCATCAATCACCTCAAATCCGATGTCTTGCGCGACATTAGTTACAATTTTATTCGCCTCTACATCGTCTCCGCAAATAAACGCAGTTGCTGTTTGCGAGCCGAACTGCAAATTTTCACGCACGCCTCTTGGGTGGCACTCCAAGGCGTAGCTAAGGAACGCAAATTAAATAACTTACAATTTTAATTGTTATTGTGGGATGGGCGTCCCGCCCGTCCAAAAAGGGCGGGCGGGACGCCCAACTCCTACTCCCCACTTTCAAGAGTGTAAGTTATTTAATTCACATTCCTAATATCAAAACTTCTCCGTGACTTGCAGCTTCCCGAACGCTAGCTGCTAGTGCTTTCCCTCCTGTAGATTCTACAGCAGACTGCACTTTAGAACTCTGTGGGTCTCTGACACCAAATACTATTTCATGACCTTTTTGTGTTAAAATGCGTCCCAGAGTTCCGCCAACATTTCCAGCGCCAATTATACCTATTTTCATTTTTTGCCTCTTTAATAGCTAAAACACAATTTGAGGAGCCAAGATGCTACTTGTATCTGAAGTAACTACTTGACCGATACCTAAAAATTGATTGTCTTCATTGTAAACCTGCAAGAGAGAAGATGAGGAAATGGAAAGATTTTTTTCTACTTTCCTATTTTCCATAATTTCTGCGATCGGGAGGCGCTGACCTTGAAACCAGCGTTTGGTATATTCAGGGGAAAGGACGATCGCCCCTAAATGTCCCAAAACCTGCGCTGGCAAAATCGGGCAGAATTTATTCTCCTGCAATTGCAGTTCCAATTCTTCAAAACTGAGACTTTGGTCGATCGAGAAACCGCTGCTTTCGGTGCGAGTCAAACAAGCCAAAGTACCGCCTGCATTCAACAGTGCGCCCAAATCCCGCGCGATCGCCCGAATGTAAGTACCCGCCCCGCAGGCGATCGCCAAATCCAATTCAGGAAAATCCCCCGATCGCCAATCCAAGATTTCCAGTCGAAAAACCTCGACATTTCTAGCAGCAACTTCCACAGTTTCGCCTTTTCTAGCTAACTCGTAAAGGCGTTTTCCTCCCACCTGAACCGCACTAAAACTCGGCGGAAATTGCTCGATTTTTCCGATAAAGTTCGGCAGTGCAGATTGCACTTTTTCTAAACTCAACTCCGGCACCGGCCGAGAATGGATAATTTCTCCTTCCAAATCGTCTGTAGCGGTAATTAAGCCAAACCGAATCGTGCCTCGGTAAGCTTTATTGTGTTGGAGAAATTGCAGCAGTCTGGTTGCTTTGCCCAGGGCGATCGGCAAAACGCCAGTCACAGCAGGATCGAGGGTTCCTCCGTGTCCGACTCGCTTGAGTTTCAATAGCCGGCGCACTCGCCCCACGCAGTCGTGAGAAGTCATGCCCGCAGGTTTGTTGAGATTGAGAAAACCGTCAGTAGTCATTAGAAAGAAGTCATTAGTCATTAGTCCTTAGTCATTAGTCAAAAGGAAGTTCGGCAACTGATTTTTTAACGGATTTAACGGATAGAAGTCAGATGGAAGTTCGGCAACTGATTTTTTAACGGATTTAACGGATAGATGGAATAAGTAATAAGGAGGATGAAAATTGTTGAGATTACTTTTATAAAATATCGCTCCGAAGAGCTTTACTCGCAAGGCGAAAGCCGTGCATGAGTTGAAAAGTTGAACATTGAAAACTTAAAACTCAAAAGTACCCATTCCCAATTACCCATTCCCAATTACCCATTCCCAATTAAAAAATAAAGTCCGCCTGACTGATAGAAGTGCTGGCAACTCCGAATAAAGTAGCCAGAGTTTCCTTGGTGCTTGTAAGCTGAATAATTGTACTCGGCGAAGTTCCGGTTCCAGCGGAAATGGTGAGTTCGCCAAAGGTAAGACCGGCACTCAAGCGAATTCGATCGCTCACATCAGTAAAATCTGCAATCACATCCCCGTCTGCCAAACGCCCGATCGCAAAAGTATCGTTTCCGGCGCCGCCAGTTAAAGTATCTCGGCCGCGATCGCCCGATAAACAGTCATCGCCGATGCCACCAAGCAGCGAGTCGTCGCCAGCACCCCCAAACAAAGTATCATTGCCCGCGCCTCCCAACAAAGTATCGCTATCTTGGTTGCCAAACAGCAAATCATTGCCATCGTCGCCGCTTACCGAGTCAGAACCTTTGCCACCGTAGAAAGTATCGTCGCCCTCGCTGCCCAAAACGCTGTCGCGGCCTGCACCGCCGAACAGCAAATCATTACCAGCCCCGCCCCGCACAGAGTCGTCACCGTCGCCACCGTACAGGCTATCGTCTCCCGCCAAGCCGAAAATGGTGTCAGGGCCGCCCAAACCGAATATCAAGTCAGCGCCCGCAGTACCGCTGATGGAGTCGGGGCCGCTGGTGCCTCTCCTGCCACTAGCATCGCCTCCGGGATTGGTACCCCCGCTGGTGGGGGTTGGGGTTGTGATTCTGGGAATTGGCTGAGATGGCACTGCTGTCGGCATGACTGTGAAGATGGGTAAAAATTTGCAATTCTAACTTAGCTTAAAAGCGGAAGTTATAAGCTCGCCAACCGCCGAGATCGGAAATATCGATCGCACCCGCCACAGCATAAGATTCGCACAAAAAGCCCTGCACCGTAGAGGCGTCCTCCAACACCAGCGTACCAATTCCCAGGGGCGGGGGAATTTGAGCGACAAATCGGCCGAAAGCTGCGATCGACAACTCCCAAACTTCCACCTCGATCGCGCTACCGCCCTCGTTCTGCCGCACCAATCCCGGCTTGGGAATCGCTGTCCCCGTCAAAGCGTACAGCCTGTAAATCGGGCTGGTACGGCAGGCGCGAACCAAAATTCCTCCGAGTTCGATTAGTTGATAATTCAGCGGCTCACCGCTCAAATGAGCGCCAACCACGGCTATTTTGACTTGTTCTTCTGAGGACAATTTGGCTGCGGTGGCGGGTTCCGGGAAGGTTGGCAGCGGTAGACCGGTTGCGCCCAAAGTTCCCCCCAAGCTGGCGTGGAAAGCAGATCCCAGGCGGCAGAGCGATAAATCGTGCCACGCAGGAGCCATCAGTGTCAATCCTGCGGGCAATCCGCTGCTTTGAAACCCGCTGGGAACTGCGATCGCGCACAAATCGAGCAAATTCGCAAAGTTCGTGTAGCGCCCGAGATTTGTGTTGAGCGCGATCGGCTCGGCTGCAACTTCTGCGACAGTATAAATCGTACCTGTCGTGGGAACCGCCAACACATCCATTGACTGCCACTGAATTGCTGCGATCTGGCGGAGCTCGGCCAACCGGTACGACGCGCGGTAGGCAGAGACGGCATCGTAGCGTTTGCCACCGCTGATAATTTCGTACACGATCGGATCGATCGCATCTGGGTGCGCGTCGAGGAAATCGCCGATCGCGGCCAACCTTTCTGCTACCCAAGGCCCGCCGTAGAGCAGTTCGGCAGCATCCGCAAAGGGTTTGAAGTCAATAGGTACGATCGTGCAGCCCAAAGATTGCAAGCGCGCGATCGCCGAACGGTAGCGGTGTTCGGCTTCTGCATTCCCGAAAAATTCGAGTTCCCCGTCTGCGGGAACTCCCACCCGCAAGCTCGATAAATCGGGCAAAACTTTCGTTTCAGGGCGGCGAGAAAACGCATCTTCAGCGTCAAAACCGCTCGCTACTTGCAGCACTGCTGCGGCATCCGCACAAGTTAGAGCGAACACAGAAACGCAATCGAGCGATCGCACCGCCGGCAGCAGCCCGCGAGTGCTTACCAGCCCGCAACTTGGCTTCAGCCCGACAATGTTGGTAAAAGCAGCGGGAACCCGCCCCGATCCTGCGGTATCGGTACCCAGAGCAAAACTTACCAATCCGGCCGAGACTGCTGCTGCGGAACCGGAACTCGATCCGCCCGGGATGTAGCGCCGATCGAACGGATTGCGACAAACTCCATAAGGCGTGCGGGTTCCCACTAATCCTGTGGCAAACTGATCCATGTTCGTTTTGCCGATCGCGATCGCACCTGCCGCGCACAGGCGCTCTACGGCTGCCGACGATCGCCCTGGAGTGCGAGCAAACGGAGGACATCCCGCCGTAGTGGGAACGCCCGCCCAATCGAGATTATCTTTGATCGCAAAAGGTATTCCGTAGAGCGGCAATTGTTGCGGGTCTAGGTTTTCCAAAGCTTTGGCGCGTTCGAGGGTTTCCGCGATCGGTGCTAAATAAATCCACACCGCCGGATCTGCATAGCGTTCGATCCGATCGTACACGCTGGCGATCGCATCTGCGGGCGCGATCGAGCCTGTGCGGTAGCGATCGAGCAGCGAATTAATGTCGAGACTGTTGCTGTAGTTAAATTTTTCCATAATGCACCGTCAATTTCACTGAACTCGATCGATTTTAGATTGAAGAATTGACCAAAAGACGAGCCCGCCGGGCCCCTGGCTTTAGACACGGGGAAAAGTCGGTAGCGGTTTCAACCGCCTTCAATATTTCTTAATGAAATATATCAAGGATTGGTGCTAGAATTGAGGAGATTGAGTAGGAATAACCATCTAAATGTTCCTAATTTACGGTATGCAAGGCAAAATATGCAAGTCATAGAAACCATTTTCGACACAGTTTCTGGATTTTAAAATTATTTTTTCATACCCTGATTAAGCAACGCCAGATTTTAGAATTATCTGCAACTGACGCACCCTAAATCATATTGGTTATTGCTTATTTTTTCAGGTGCGTCAATCGATTTTAGATTAAAGAATTGAACAATAGACCTCTTGCAAAAATAACTAGGACGGGCAAGATGCCCATCCCACAAAAAACATTTTTCCTTGTGGAACGGGCCGGAGAGCCCGTTCCAAAATTTGATTAAAAGGACTTTTGCAAGAGGTCTAATGATCTGCAACTGACGCACCCTACAGATTGGTTATTCCTTTGCCGAAAAAGAGTTGCCGCAGCTACAGCTTTGGGCGGCATTGGGATTGTGAAATCGGAAACCTCCGCCCATCAAGTCTTCTGAATAATCCAAAGTGAGCTCATTGAGATATTTTAAGTGCTGGGGGTCGATCGCAACGGAAATTCCCTCGGACTCGCATACAGCGTCTTCTGGGGCTGGCGCATCGTCAAATGTCATTGTATAAGACAAACCCGAGCAGCCGCTCGATTCCACGCCCAGACGAAATAAAGCATTGGGGTTCGGATGCTTCGACTTGAGGCGCGTTACTTCTATCGCTGCTGTTTTGCTCAGATGAATCATTATTTGTAATTTGTAATTTGTAATTGGAATGTAGGGTGCACGGCTAAGCTGTTAGTCATTTAAATTTATTGCCTCAACCCCTTGCAGTATGGGGTCTAGCCCACCAATAGTACAGTTTGAATGTCGAACAGCTTAGGCGCACCTTACCCGGAGAATGTAGGGTGCAGCGGTGCACCTTACCCCTATATCTTGAGCAACTTGAGTTACTTAGCCTTTTCATTACGAGCATAATCGTCTTGAAAGCGGATAATATCATCTTCTCCGAGATATTCGCCATTCTGCACTTCAATTAAAATCAGGGGGATAACTCCCGGATTTTCCAAGCGGTGAGAAGTGCACTGAGGAACGTAGGTAGACTGATTTGTAAACAAAACTTGTTCAGTGTCGCCGCAAGTAACTTTTGCAGTACCAGAAACTACGATCCAGTGTTCGCTGCGGTGGTGGTGCATTTGCAGGCTGAGGCGGTGTCCAGACTTAACTTCGATCCGCTTAATTTTATATCCTGGGCCTTCTTCTAGAGTCGTAAAGGAGCCCCAAGGCCGCAATTCGGTGGCGGCTATTGCGTTGGGTGCAGCAGGTGCGTGCAGAGTAGATACTTGAGAAATTTCTTGAATCTGAACCATGATTTTTACTCCTTGAGGATTGCTTCCTGAATCCTTTGGTAAACGACGTTGTTTTTTGAGATTAGCTAATTTATCCTTAAAACCGAAGTCCGATCGCGCGAACCGCTTAGCGGACTGTAGATTTTTGCACTTTTGTCTGCTTTGCCCGATCGACCCATCTTGACCACCATAGCAAAATCATCACAGCGGTTGTCAACCGGTATTCGCGATCGCCCCAATCTACATCAAATCTTCATAGAAAGGGCGCTGGTTGTTGAATATTGATTAAAGGTGAATCCTAATCCAGCTCTTGAGACTGCTGCTGCAAAACTGCTAGCATCTCTTGATAGAAAGGCAGCCCTTGACTTTGGCTATCGCTGGCGGTTGCGATGATTTGCAAGGTTTCGACCAGCGAGTATCGGGCCGCATCTACAATAAGATCGAGCAGCGGATGAATCCCAGAACCATGCTGCTGTGCTTGTGCGATCGCATCGATGTAGGCAGCACGCACCTGGTTAGAGATAATGACAATGGGATATCCAGCCCGCAACAGCAGGAGATTCATCAATAACCGCCCGGTGAGTCCGTTACCATCCCGAAACGGATGAATCGAAACAAAGCGAAGATGTGCTTCGGCTGCAAACTCTAGCGGATGCAACGATCTGATTTTATCGCTGTTGAGCCATTCGATAAATTCCGGAATCAAACCCGAAATCAAATATTGACACTCAAGCGGGCTGAAGCCACGCTCGATTCTGCTGACAGAATAACCTTAGTTATCACTAAAGCCTGATTCTCGCTACGGTAGCCAAACACCGTCTACCCAGTCGGTCAAGTTTTACACCTAACTTACTGGCTACTTTTCTGAGAATATTAGCGGCACCGTGAAGATCCGCGTTAACTAAACTTCCGTCCGCAGAGCGATACAATCCACGTTTAATTCGCCTTCCAGACGCTTTCCACCCAAGCGGTTTTTCACCGTACTTAGGTAGGGAGTCTCCATCAAGAAAGCTAGCTTTGGAACTGTACGCTTCTTCTGTTTCGGTGAACTGAATACCGTGCAAATCACAAAGTTGATTTAAACGCTCTTTCAATTTGCCCAAAGGCATCTGAACAAATTTCTGATTGTTCAGACTGCCCATATCAACATTGGATTTAAACCATTGGTTCCATCCAATTACTAGATGGCCAATACCGTGTTTTAAACAATGATCGACGATTAACTTTGCAGCTTTATTGACACCATCGCGCATCTGATGATTGCGCTTGCGAGTTGCGCGGTCTAACCAACTATCCCAATAACCTGTGGGCTTCCCTTCTTTCCTAGTTGCCACTTTCTTATTCCAAAGCTGATTCATCGCCTTCATAACGCGAGCGTCGAGCAAGAAAGAATTTCCCAACGTGTCAACACAAGCAGCTAAATTGTCGGCAGTTCCCAAATCGATTGATAATGCTTGACTGCGATCTAAATTATGCTCCTGGCATTCTACCTCGTAAGACACTTCCAAGTAGAAAGCACCGTTTTTCGGGAGAATCGTGAACTCTTTAACCTTTGCACAGTCAATATTTGATGGCATCGGCAGAAAGAATTCAGAAATCCCAAACCAGCGCCGCACTGTTAAACCCAGGGAAAATCGCAATTGATTGCCGACAAGAGCTGGCTTTAGTCCTCCAGAATTAGGGTAAGCTACTTTAAATAGTTTAGACCCCGTTAGATAGTTCGGCGGTTTAGGTTTAAAGTGTAAATTACCTTGAAGATATAATTTTCTCAATTCCTTGAAGCTTTTAAATGCCTCCGCCACCGACATCAGAGTTTGCTGCATGGGTGTTGAAGGCAGTGACTTAGCAACCATCGATTTAGAAATTGACGGTTCAAAAGATAAGTCGAATTTTCCTGTTAGCAGTTTTCCCGTTTTAAAAAATGTCTGACGAGCGAAATAAACAGCGCTATTGTATAGCTTGCCCGATTGCCGGCAGAGATACTGCAACACTGCTTCAACTTCTTTGGTAGGAGCCAACAATACCTGTTGTACTCCCATTGTTTTTTTGATTTTAGCCACCCCCTTTTTCCTAAAAAATTAATTGATTTATTTAGTTTAGAGGAATATTGTGGACAAGTCAAGTTACGACAACACAATTTTATTTAGCAGTGAAGTCGTTAAGAAATATATAGAATATCCACACCATTCTGCTAACTAAGAAAGACACGGGGACTGAAGTCCCCCGCGTCGCTTTCCTCTCAGGACTAAAGTCACGCTCGTTTCCCGCTTCCCGTATTATTTTTATGAGGCGGATAGAAATATTCGGTACCGGCGGCTTTGACATCTAACTGCCGATAGCGTCCAGCTTCCTCCGGGGCGATAGCCCTGATAATTAAGTTGTGAATTTGTTTAACTTCCCATTCACCGATCGCGGTGTCCGATCGCGTTAGCATTTCAATGTAGTCGATCGCATCTCGATGTCCGATGACTTCTAGGTGTTCGCGCAAAGTTTTTCCACCCACAGTAATGCCGGTTTCGAGGACTAATTCGGTTTCGCGCTGCGTCAAGGTGTTTCCCTCGATCGCATTGGAGTGATAGGTGAACCGAACGTCGTAGAGTTTTTTCAATTCTGCAACCAGAGTCGGAGAAAGTGGCCGAAAGCTATCTAACCACGCTTTGAGTCGATCGACTTTTTGCAATTTTTCAGAAATACTCATTGCTGATGAGAAGGCAAAATGCTGGTGGAGAATGTCACCCAGACGCTGAGGATACAGTCGGACTAACAGTGCGATAAAGTTATTTCTTAATAACAGGCAAGATGCCTGTTCCACAGAGAGTAAATTTTGTGGGCTGGGCATCTTGCCCGCCCTTGAAAAACTTATTAACAATGGTGCAAGATGCGAGTTGGTATCGGAATCACTCATCTCTCTTCTCTTCCTCTGCGCTCTCTGCGGCCTCTGCGGTTTAATAATTCAAAAGATATAACTTCTCCTCTAGTGACCAAGAAGCTGTTTTTCTGCCTCTTCCAGCAACGCGATAACTTGCTCTTTAGTCACAGTTGGGAATCCATCTAAAAAATCATCAATAGATTCTCCTGCTTTTAGATAGTCCAGAAGTGTTTGTACCGGAACCCTAGTACAAGTAAAAACTGGGGTGCCACCCATAATCTCAGGAGACGCGCTAATAATTGAAGAGTGTTTAAGGATAAATATTTAACCTCCGGTTTCCATAGTAGACCTCTTGCAAAAATAATTAGAACGGGCAAGATGCCCGTTCCACAAGAAAAAATAACTCTTGTGGAACGGGCATCTTGCCCGTTCCATCAATTGATGAAAGGATTTTTGCAAGAGGTCTAGTTAACTCATCAGCTTTAACTATTTTTTTACGCTCGATCGAATAAGCTGGGATTTTTTGGTGGCTCTACCCAATTGAGTAGATCCACATATAATACATGATACTAGAGCGATCGCCATCCCACCCTCTACTCTAGATCGACATCTTTTCACCACTTTGACAGGAGCATCCAAATGAACAACAACGGACTGCCACAAAAGCAAGGCCTGTACGATCCGCAGTTCGAGCACGACGCTTGCGGAGTCGGATTCATCGTACACATGAAGGGTAACAAATCCCACGAAATTGTCGAGCAGGCACTGACAATCCTATTGAACCTCGACCACCGGGGCGCGTGCGGCTGCGAACCCAACACCGGAGACGGGGCGGGCATTTTAATGCAAGTGCCCCACAAGTTTCTCAAAAAAGTAACGGCGGCCCTAAACATCGAACTTCCCGAAGCCGGCGAGTACGGCGTCGGTACGATTTACTCGTCGCCCGATCGAACTGAACGGGAAAACGGCAAACGCATTTTTGAGGAAATCGCGGCAGAAGAAGGCCAAGAAGTGCTCGGCTGGCGCGATGTTCCCACCGACAACTCGTCCCTCGGCGACACCGCCAAATCTAGCGAACCCTTCATGCAGCAAGTGTTCCTCCGGCGGGCGGCAGGTATCGACGAGGCGGCTTTCGAGCGAAAACTGTACGTCATCCGCAAACGCGCTCACAACGCCATCCGCAGGACTAACACAGACCCCTACTGGTATAATTCCACACTCTCCTGCCGGACGATCGTCTACAAGGGTATGTTAATGCCGGTGCAAGTGGGGGATTACTATCCCGAACTGCACGACCCCGACATGGAAAGCGCTCTAGCCCTGGTTCACTCGCGCTTCAGCACCAATACTTTTCCGAGCTGGGAACGATCGCACCCTTACCGCTACATCGCCCACAACGGCGAAATTAACACGATGCGCGGCAACATTAACTGGATGCACGCGCGGCAATCGCTGTTCGAGTCGGAACTATTCGGCGATGACTTAAAGAAAATCCCCAATTTAATCAACATCGAAGGTAGCGACTCGACGATTTTTGACAATGCTTTGGAATTGCTGTATTTGGCCGGGCGTTCTTTGCCGCACGCTGTCATGATGATGATTCCCGAACCTTGGACAGCCCACGAGTCCATGAGTGACGAGAAAAAAGCTTTCTACGAATACCATTCTTGCTTGATGGAACCTTGGGACGGCCCAGCTTCGATCGCCTTTACTGACGGTACATCGATCGGCGCCGTGCTCGATCGCAACGGTTTGCGCCCTTCCCGCTACTGCGTTACCAAAGATGACTTGGTAATTATGGCATCGGAAGCCGGTGTTTTGCCGATCGCCCCAGAACGAATTGTATCAAAAGGCCGCTTGCAACCGGGGCGGATGTTCCTAGTAAATACAGCAGAAGGCCGCATCGTTTCTGACGAGGAAATTAAGACCAAAATCGCCACAGAACACCCGTACCGCGAGTGGATAGACCGGCACATGGTCGAAATCGCCAAACTGAAAGATGCGCCGGCATTGCCAGAATCCCACCCGGAAACATTATTGCAGCGGCAAATGGCCTTTGGGTACACCTTTGAAGAACTGCGGTTGCTGTTAGCACCGATGGCGAAAGATGGCGTGGAAGCTGTCGGCGCGATGGGTGCGGATACGCCGCTGGCCGTGCTTTCCAATCGACCAAAATTGCTTTACGAATACTTCCAGCAGTTGTTTGCTCAAGTTACCAATCCGCCAATTGATTCGATCCGCGAAGAAATTGTGACTTCTGCCGAAACTACGATCGGCGCTGAACGCAATTTGCTCAAACCAGAACCGGAAAGCTGTCATTTGATTGAACTGAAAACGCCCATTCTCAGCAATGAAGAATTAGCTAAGCTCAAACACGTAAATGAGGGCAATTTCCGCTCGATTACACTGCCGATTTTGTTTGACTCCAAAAGCGGGGTAAAAGGTCTCGAACAGGCTTTAGAAGAGGTTTTTGCAGCAGCAGACAGCGCGATCGACTCCGGGGTAAATATCCTCATTTTGAGCGATCGGGGCATCAGTCCGGACAAAGCCCCAATTCCAGCGCTGCTGGCAGTTGCGGGCCTGCACCACCACTTGATCCGTAAAGGTACGCGCACGCGGGCGGGACTCGTGCTCGAATCCGGCGAACCGAGGGAAGTGCATCACTTTGCGACACTGATTGGATACGGTTGCGGCGCGATTAATCCGTATTTGGCCTTTGAGACGATCGCCGATTCGATCCGCGAAGGATTGCTGCTAAATGTCGAGTACAAAACAGCTTGCAAAAACTACGTCAAAGCCGCAACTAAAGGCGTGACGAAAGTTGCCTCGAAAATTGGTATTTCCACCATTCAAAGTTACCGGGGCGCACAGATATTTGAGGCGATCGGCTTGAACAAATCCGTAGTCAATAAATACTTTGCTTGGACAGCCTCGCGGATTGAAGGCGTAGACCTCGAAGTCATCGCCCAAGAAGCTATTTTGCGCCATACTCACGCATTCCCCGATCGCCCATCCAGCGGACATACTCTCGATGTCGGCGGCGAATATCAGTGGCGGAAAGAAGGCGAGGCGCATTTGTTTAGTCCGCAGACAATTCACGCACTGCAACAGTCGGTGCGCGAGGGCAGTTATACGCTTTTCAAACAGTATTCTGGGCTGGTTAACGAACAAAACCAGCAGCATTTTACCTTGCGCGGTTTGTTGCAATTCAAGCAGCGGGAATCGATACCCATTGAGGAAGTTGAACCAGTCGAAGCTATTCTCAAACGCTTTAAAACTGGGGCGATGAGTTACGGTTCGATTTCTAAAGAAGCCCACGAATCTCTGGCGATCGCGATGAACCGCATTGGTGGCAAATCGAACACGGGTGAAGGCGGAGAAGACTCGGAACGCTACACTTGGACGAACGATCGCGGCGACTCGAAAAACAGCGCGATCAAACAAGTTGCTTCCGGGCGTTTCGGCGTTACCAGCTTGTACCTTTCCCAAGCGCGGGAACTGCAAATCAAGATGGCGCAAGGGGCAAAACCCGGTGAAGGCGGACAGTTGCCGGGTAAAAAAGTATACCCGTGGATTGCGAAGGTGCGGAACTCGACTCCGGGTGTGGGATTGATTTCGCCTCCTCCTCACCACGACATTTATTCGATCGAAGATTTGGCCGAATTGATTCACGACTTGAAAAATTCCAACCGGGAAGCGCGGATTAGCGTGAAATTGGTGTCGGAAGTTGGAGTCGGGACGATCGCGGCAGGGGTTGCGAAAGCCCACGCCGATGTCGTGTTGATTTCCGGCTACGACGGCGGTACCGGCGCGTCGCCGCAAACTTCGATCAAACACGCGGGATTACCTTGGGAATTGGGACTGGCGGAAACTCACCAGACTTTGGTACTCAACAATCTCCGCAGCCGGATTGTCGTGGAAACTGACGGTCAAATGAAAACTGGCCGCGATGTAGCAATTGCTGCCTTGCTTGGCGCTGAGGAATTCGGTTTTGCCACAGCGCCGCTGGTGACATTGGGCTGCATCATGATGCGCGTTTGTCACTTAAACACTTGCCCTGTCGGCGTTGCAACTCAAGATCCCCTGTTGCGGAAAAACTTTACTGGCGATCCGCAGAATACGGTAAACTTTATGACTTTCATCGCCCAGGAAGTCCGGGAAATTATGGCGCAGTTGGGCTTCCGCACGCTGAATGAAATGGTTGGCCGCACTGATGTTTTGGAAGCGCAGCAAGCGGTGGAACACTGGAAGGCTAAGGGTTTGGACTTCTCGAACATTCTGTACCAGCCGGAGGTTGGGGCGGATGTCGGGCGCTACTGTCAGATGGCGCAGGATCACGGGTTGGAAAAGTCGATGGATATGACTGTGTTGTTGGATTTGTGCAAAGGTGTGATCGAAAATGGCGAAAAAGTCCACGCCAAACTGCCGATTACCAATGTCAACCGCGTTGTCGGCACAATTCTCGGCAACGAAATCACCAAACGCAACTGGGAAGGTTTGCCGGATGACACGGTGCACCTGCACTTCCAAGGCAGCGCTGGGCAAAGCTTTGGCGCATTCGTGCCCAAGGGAGTCACCCTAGAGCTCGAAGGCGAAGCTAACGACTATTTGGGCAAGGGGCTCAGCGGCGGCAAAATCATCCTGTATCCGTCGCCAGCTTCCACCTTCGTCGCAGAAGAAAATGTGATTGTCGGCAACGTGGTGCTTTACGGAGCCACCGCTGGTGACGTTTTCATCCGAGGGATGGCGGGCGAACGTTTTGGGGTGCGCAACTCAGGCGTTAACACCGTAGTTGAGGGTGTGGGCGATCACGGTTGCGAGTACATGACTGGCGGCAAAGTTGTGGTTTTGGGTGAAACCGGGCGCAATTTTGCAGCGGGTATGAGTGGCGGTGTTGCTTACATTTTGGATGAGGCGGGGGATTTTGCTACTCGCTGCAATATGTCGATGGTGGATTTGGAAAAACTGGAGGATGTTGAGGAAATCAGCGATTTGCGGCAGTTAATTCAGACTCATTTTGATTTGACTGGAAGTGGGAAAGCATCGAAAGTTTTGGCTGCGTGGGATGAGATGGTGCCGGTGTTTGTGAAGGTGATGCCGCGGGATTACAAGCGGGTGTTGCAGGCCATTGAAAGGGCGATCGCATCGGGTTTAAGCGGTGATGATGCGCTGACGGCTGCGTTTGAAGAAAACGCTCGCGATGTCGCTCGGATTGGCGGCAGCTAGGGTTTAGGATGAGGAATGGGTAATGGCTGTTACTAACAACCAATTACCTATTCCTCACGAGCGATCGATTACCAACTATCAACTACTTTAATGGCGATTGTTTGAGCCGGAGTTATAGCTGTATTGACTGGCGGTGCAAAAGTAAATTCTGAGCGCAGCGAGTAATTAATCAGACTCCAGCGCTGTGTTATATTGCATCACCAGAATACTTGATTTTTTTGAGAATAGTATATAAGTCTTTTACAGAATCAACGCTATTAAGCTTGTCTGATGTGAGTATCTTTATTATTACAGAACGTGCTATTTCAAGCAGAGTTTTATAATCTGCTTGACTAATATCTTTGTTGCCAGAGTGTACAATCTTCGATCTCAAGCCATACAATTTTTTTACGCTTGATTCGAGTTTTAATCTTTCATCGACGGAGCTGCCTAATATAAGAGCTATACTTTCAGAAATTTGATGCATAATCCCGGGAGTAATAATGTCCCCTTCGTTTAATGTAAAGATAATTTCTAGAGCGATGGCCGCCTTGATAAAAGCACTTTGTGGTGAGGGATCAGCCATTGATTGTCCGATCCATTCAACTGCCAACATAATTCTTTTTTGAAACTTATTAAGGTTTTTCTTTGTAGTAAAACCCCAAACAGTGTGATATCCAGTATCCTCCTTTACAAAATATGGATCATCAAGTGGTATCGGCTCCATTGGGCGATGATAAGTCGCTGAGCTTGATACTTCCCCCATATCAGAGAATATGTAAGCTTTACGATGACGCGAGCCTAGGTAGTTTAAAACGCCAACTTCAAAGTGATTTGTCGCAGAACCTATGAGATATCTTAGGATAAGCTCGAATCGCTCAAAATGTTCGTCAGCAATTTCAAGGGCTTTTTCAAAGTGTCTTGCTTCAGCCTTCCATTCAATTAAATATTCTGGATTGTGATAGAAAGTGAATTCAGGAGATAAATTTGTTTTTGCCTCAAAAAAATCTTTTTGTGAAGCAAACTCGTATATTGTGTAACCACCCAATAACAAGGGACTTGTCGGGCTGTTTAAAACTATCCCATGTATGTCCCGGAATACAGAAAATGTTTTTATACTTTCCGCCTTAAGCTTTTTCACAAACGATAATACATCCTCATTTTTAGCTAAGCATTTTTCTGAAAAACACTCTCTAAAATGCTCTAGTAGCAGGGATTCATATTTCTTTAACGTATAGGTTATTTTAATTTTCTCATCTGAATCAAATGCCCTTGATAGTGCGTCAAGATATTTGATTAGATTTTCGTTTACGAAGTTGATAGAATTGCCCCCAAAGCTAAAACTTTTCCATGAGACATCTGTTCTCCCCAAAAAATCATCTGTTTCTGCCAATTCTATAATTTCATTTACAATCTCAAGAAGATTCATGGCTTTCTTTCGCAAGAAATATAACGTTCGTGTTCAGCGCTGCCAGTATCCTTAGCAAGGCTCTAGGGAAATAAGGTATTACCACCATACAAATCAATTATGACACAGAGAGACTATGAAAGCAATTGAAACCACCGGAAAAATTGACGATCGAGGGCGACTTTTGCTCGATCGCCCCCTTGCGCTTGCCAACTACAGCCACGTTCGGATTATTGTCTTAGTACCGGAAGACACTGATATCGATACTGATATCGATCCAGATGATGACCCCATCGAAACTGTCCTCGAAGGGCTTCAGCAAGGCTTCCATGAAGCAATTACCGGACAAACTCTCCCTTTGTCTCAAATGTGGGACGGCATCGATGACAACTGATCCACAACCGATCGCAATTGAAGTCACCGCTGAATTGCTGCTGGGGAAACCGTGTTGAAATATCTAGAAAACATCAGAACGATCGCTAAATGCACGTTATCAGTCGGAAAAAAATAAGAGAATACTGTCAAAGTCACGCTGATTTCTATCATGCTTTGTCAAAGCACTAATGACTGACAAAGCATTATGGTTTACAATGAAATTGTACTACTATGAAGCACCCTTCCAAAATGCTTATGCCAATCCAATTTCGGTTTCATCCAGAGAAAGCTATTGAAGCAGCAGCAGTGTTCTTAAAGCTGCACGATCGGCCTATGAAATATTTAGGCTTACTGAAGATGCTTTACATAGCTGACCGTATTGCATTGAAACGCATAGAGCAACCGATTACTGGCGATCGTTATGTATCTATGGATTATGGCCCCGTCCTCAGTGGTGTTTATGACCTGATTAAGGGGAAGCCCATTGATAATGCCTTACCTCTCTGGTCTAAGTTCATTGCCACGAAAAATGAACAAAATGAACATCTTGTTTCCCTGTTGAACGATCCAGGGAATGCAGATATTTGCGAAGAAGAGGAGGAAATCATTCAAGAGGTTTATCAAGCTTTTGGACATCTCGATCCTTTTCTGGTTGCTGAGTGGACTCATGACCTTCCAGAATGGCAAGATCCGCATGGTTCAGCCATTCCGATTGCTGTAGAGGATATTCTAAAAAATGTGGGTAAGAGTGACGAAGAAATAGGTGAAATTCAGGATTCAGCCATCCGAGAGGCATATCTAGATGGGGTTTTGATGGGTAACAGTGACGAGAAAATAGCCCAAATTCAGCAGTCAGCCATCCGGGAGGCATATCTAGATGAGGTTTTGAATGGCTAGCATCATCATTAATTTGGGAGATGCTTTTTTGCTGGATACACCTCCTAACAGTGAACATCTATATATTGCCATTGCACAAACTTCTGAAAGCAGCTATCTCTTCGTTAACGTCACTAGCCGCAGACCTAATTCTGAAGATGCCTGTATTCTCCTACCAGGCCCGGGTTTACCAAGCTTTATAGTCCGTGAGTCTGCGATAGCTTACCAATTTGCTCGTGAGATGAATGCTACTGAACTAGCTGGATTAATTACGGCTGGTAGTCCTATTCCAAAAGGATCTTGTTCAGTGGCTGTTCTGGCACAAATCCAGCAGGGTGGTTTGGTTTCCAAGCGGTTGAAGAATAGGTATAAAGTCGCCCTCAAAGGTTTCTTGGGAATATCGTAAGATTTTGTTGAGCGTTTAGTTCTGGAAACCTGAAATCTAACACTCCGATCGCGAATTTATGAGTTATGAATCTGAGGAGGACTAATGTTAGATATTGCATAAAACAGAAGTAGAGGAAATTGTGTAATGGATAAACTAATCGAGTATCCCAAACTAATCAAGCGTATTTTGACCGAGTATATAGAATTGTGCAATAATCGCCCTTCCCAACAAGACACTGAGACATTCCTGATTGCAGACGAGCAAAACGGTCATTACATCTGGATGAACCTGGGCTGGCCTCATGGCGATCGCCTTACGGGAATGACAGTCTACGTTCGCCTTCGCGATCGCAAATTTTGGATCGAGGAAGACTGGACAGAATATGGAATTGCAACAGATTTAGTACAAGCAGGGGTTCCCAAGGAAGATATCGTGTTAGCATTTCACGAGCCGGGAATGCGGCAATACACAGATTTTGCAGCCGCTTCGTAGCACATTTATGAGAAAATTAACAGAAGATATTATGAATCAAAAATTTCAGATTATTGTCTTAATACCGGAAGACACTGATATCGATCCAGATGATGACCCCATCGAAACCGTCCTCGAAGGGCTTCAGCAAGGCTTCCATGAAGCAATTACCGGACAAACTCTCCCTTTGTCTCAAATGTGGGACGGAATCGATGACAACCGCTCGAACTAGCTATTTATGAAAATTCCCAATAGCGATCGACTCAAATTGTCGCAACTGAGAGTAAAATTGAATATCTACTTTCCATAGAGCAACGTCGCTTTGAGCCAGATTCAAATCTTAAACTTACAAAGCCTTAGCCAGGGACTCCCTGCGATTACCCCTGCCTTTGGAGCCGCGATCGCAGAAGCAGGTGCGATTTGTCTAACCGATGAAGCTCACCAACCAGGAGTAACACTTAAAGTTGAGGGAGAATTTTCTGCCACATTCAAGTTAGATTGGCAGCCAGTCACCGAGCAAACCCGACGATGTTGGAATGACGAAGAATATACTACCGAGCAGGCTGCTTATGGAATCGCATTCCTGTTAATTTTGCAATTAACAAATCTCACAGTCATTGAACGCTCTCGCAAAGGAACTGGATTTGACTATTGGTTAGGAAGTCAAAATTCAGCTACCACATTGCCATTTGAGCGAATGGCTCGGCTAGAGGTTTCTGGAATTCGCAAAGGCAATCAAAGTCAAATCAATACTAGAGTCAAGCTGAAAACTGAACAAACCCGCGCCTCAGACGCACAAGGCTTGCCAGCGTATATCATTGTAGTAGAGTTCAGCCGACCGATTTCTATTATTAGTGCCAAGAAAAATCCTGAAGGAACCGTACTCCAATGAGTCAGATTCAATCGCTCCACAAACAAGCAATGGATTTAGCCGAAGCAGCGGCAGTCGCCCGCTTAAGAGGTGCGTTGGAGTTGGCTGCACAATTGACGCGCCAAGCCTTTGAACAAGAAACTCAGGCCGCAGCCTTAATCGCTAGCGCCCTTGATGCTGAACCCACTCGTTCTGTGCTTCACCGCAGCGCAGCATCTTTAGCGATTGAATGTGGCGAATTACGAATGGCAGAACGTCTAATTGCAACTGCGTTATCTGGCAATCCCCCGGCAGAGATTGCTGAAGAACTCAAAGATTTATTCATCCAGATTAACTTGAGCCAATATCTGAAACGTCAAGGAATCCACATCGACATTAAGGAACTGCCAGGACTGGTAAATCAATAGCACTCGTCGAGGGACTAGAAACAGGTTATGGCCTTGAGTTCTTCGATTTGTTGGCAAACACTGTAGCTGTTGCGACGCTACCTGGAAGTTATTTGCGATTTAATTGAGCGATCGCAACCGATCGCAATTGAACTCACCCTCGAATTGCTGTTGCCCCACCCGTTTGATATAATATTGTTACTAGATTGTAGAATAGCAATCAAAAAAAAAGAGATAATTATGACCGTCGAACAAGCCATTTTGGAAAATGTGAAAGTCTTATCGCCAGACCAGCAACAAGAAGTATTAGCCTTTATCAAATTCTTGCAGTCCGATAAAGGGGAACATATCTATAAAGGACGCTTCAAAGAACTCCAGCAAGAAATTCGTCTGGGAATGGATGCTGCCGAACGAGGTGAAGTAATTGATGCTGAAGATAGGTTTCGGAGTTTGCGCTTAAAGCTACAACGCTGATAAGATATAAAATATTAGGAGTTAATGCAGCCAACCATGAGTACAGCAGCCCTAACTACAAAACAGTACATTGAAGAACGGGAAGATTGCTACCGAATTGTCGGGAAGCGCGTTTCTCTCGATTCAATTATTTATGCTTTCCTGGCAGGACAATCACCTGAAAGCATGGTTCAGTCATTCCCAGCACTGACACTAGAAGAAGTTTATGGAGCGATTACCTTTTACTTGGCTAATCGCACAGCTATTAATGCTTATTTATCCGAGGGAGAACAACTATTTGAAACATTGAGACAGCAGGCAAGGGAAAACAACTCGTTGCTTTATCAAAAGTTTTACACTCAGACTAGCCCGCAATAAAAAATAGTTTCCAAGCAGATGCCGATCTCAATCAAGCGATTGTAACAGGAGTTATGAGACGCGAGGCAACTGTTGATTTTCAAACATCAAACGCATCGCTTTTAAGTGGCTTGACAGATTTAGAAGTTCTAAGTTTTGCAGCACAAGAAAATAGAATTCTCGTCTCCCACGACCAAAGAACCATGCCGAGATATTTTGCAGAATTTATTTCTACTCAAACAAGTTCGGGTGTAATTATAGTGTTGCAAAGTTTTCCTGTTAGCGAAGCGATCGACAATTTAATCAAAATATGGCAGACATCCGAATCAGAAGACTGGGTGAACCGCATTGTCTACTTACCTCTGTGATTCCAGCTACGGGAGATACAATTGTACGAAAATCACCAGGAACTATCAATAGTTTTGTGAATGGCTAGGAAAATCAACAAGCAAAATGATTCAATCCATACCAAAAATATCCATCAAACCTGGATATCGCGCCCAGTCAGATGATAAAACACCTGAAGCTGATGCAATTGATTTTTACCTACTGCGGCAACTCACCAATTCCCAACGGTGGCAAATGGCGGCAAAATTAAATCGTTGGGCAAAAACTGTTAGCTTGCGCGGGATGAAAAAAGCTTGTCCCTCAACCTACAAAGAGCGATTTGCCCGATCGATCTTACGTAGCAAATGGCTACCAATTTTAACCCCCACCAGTGACTCATCTATGTGGACGCAAGACCCCAGCCACATCGCCCGACTGCTGCACCCAATTTTTGAAACATTAGGTATCTCTTATTATATTACAGGAGGAGTTGCCGCTTCCGTCTATGGTGACCCCAGAACAACACGCGATTTAGATTTAGTAATTGACTCGATCCGGGACAATATTGATCGATTAGTTGCAGCACTAGAAACCGCTGGTTTTTACTGCCCTCCCGGTTCAGTAGAAGATATTCAACAGGGCAGAGGAATGGTGTTGAGCGTCACTCACATGACCTCAGTATTGAACGCTGATATTGTGCTGAATTCTCAGACTGAATTCGATCGCTCAAAAATGGCAAGACGACGATTAGAAGCGCTTGACGAAGCTGGTGTAGAACAATTTTGGGTTGCTTCTCCTGAAGATATTGTGTTGGCAAAACTGCTCTGGCGGCAACAGTCTCAGTCTCAAAAACAATGGAATGATGTTTTGGGAATTCTGAAAGTCCAATCTGAGAATTTGGATCGGGGTTACTTAACAGAGTGGGCCCAAAAATTGGGGTTGATTGATGATTTGAACCTAGCTTTTACTGAATCAGGGATTTGATGCGATCGCAATTCGCGCACGCAGTGCGATGGAAGATATTGTGTTGGCATTTCACGAGCCTGCAATGCGGCAATACACAGATTTTGCAGCCTCTTCGCAGCGCTCATTTAACTTAACTCCAGCGGTGAAAAATTGACTGGCAAACCATCCTGAAATACCAGCAATTCTCCAGGTTTAATTTGCGTCCAAACTTCGTTATCAGTCAGCGGAAAAGTGGCAATAACAGCCACGCGATCGTCGTCCTTTGTCAGTTCCCGGAAATCGACTGTTACATCTTCGTCGATCGAGTGAGCGCTAGCAAAAGGTGCTTGTCGCACAATATAATGCAGATTTGTAGAACAATGCACAAACAAATGTTCTCCATCGGAAAGTAAATAGTTAAAAATTCCGTACTCTGCCAAAGTTTTAGTAATTTTATTCAAAATCGCGTAAATTTCCGTCAAATCAGGCTTATTTTGAGGGAAACTTTCTCGCAACATTTCTAATATCAAACAAAAAGCTTTTTCGCTGTCTGTTTTGCCAACAGGTTTGTAAACTCCGGCACATTCTGGATGAAAATTTTCCAGATTTCCGTTGTGAGCGAACACCCAATAGCGCCCCCAAAGTTCCCGAATAAAAGGGTGGCAGTTTTCCAGAGCAATTTCGCCTTGGGTAGCTTTGCGGATGTGAGCAATGACGTTAGTTGAGTGAATGGGATAGCGACGCACTACTTCAGCAACCGGAGAAGCAATCGCAGGTTTAGAGTCTATAAAAAGGCGGCATCCCAAACCTTCAAAGAAAGCAATTCCCCAACCGTCTTGATGAACGTCCGTTTTGCCGCCTCTTGCAGAAAAACCCTCAAAAGAAAAGCAAATATCTGTCGGAACATTGCAGTTCATTCCCAGTAATTGGCACATAGCTTTTAAATTTGTCGAGTTTGAATGGATGTCGCAGCTATTGGCAGCTACAAATTGGCGATGATAGTATTATAGTATTAAGCTGTTACGCATTTAAAATAGTATTGTAGGGTGCCACGGCTCCTTTCTCGTTTCCCTTGTAAGCGTAAGTGTTCTAGCTGACGCACCCTACAGGCTACAAATTGGCGATGATAGTATTATAGTATTAACGGGTTAAATAAGTTAAAGACTCTTAATGTTTTTGCTTGGTCAACCGTAATGATACTGAAGTTAAAAAAGTTGGCGATCGCTAAAAAAATCGTGTTTCCCTGCGAACTATGTTAACCTATAACTCGCTCGCACTGTTTACCGTGCAGACAGCGAGTATAAAGTGTTAGCCGATATCCGGGAAGGAATTGATAGCGCTTTGATGATTTTGCAGCACCGTTTGAAGGCCCATAATAACCAGCAGGCAATTCAAATCATCAAAAATTATGGATAGATTAGTTTCCTTAAATGCTCTTGGGACTGAATCAGGTGTTTATGAATCGTACTGCAAAAGGCGATCGATGCTTTATAAAAAGCTAAGCACTGGTGTATTTTGGCATCGATGGCATCCGCACCCAACATCATCACTATTACTACACTATTACTACTTAGTTATATGAGCGAGAGCGAGATATTTGGATTCAAATCAAAGACAAGGGGACAGGAATGTCTGAGGAAATAATATCGCAGATTTTTGACTTTTCATTCACTGCAAAAGCTATTGGAAAAGGAACGGGAACCGGATTGTCAATCAGCAGTCACATAGTTGAAGAAACCCAGGGCGGAAGTTTGACTGGTTCGTCAGTTTTGAGAGAAGAAACGGAATTTACGATCGCCCTTCATCTCGAATAGTGCCTGAAGCGTAGCTATCTCGTAGGGAATCACGCTTTTTCTCGCTTTTTTAGATAAATCCTCACCAAGTATAAATAACATGAAAAATCACAAGTGCGATCGACAAATTTGGAAAATCCTTAGCAGCTTAATACTAGGATTCGGATTGCAGGCATTATTCAGCATTCCAGCCTTAGCAGAAATGACCGATCCTGAAACAACAGCAAATAGTGCAAATTCCGCAGATCCCGTTAATGAATGGTATCAATTACCCGCACCGACAAATAATCTACCGGATAATTTCGATCGTCATCCCGATCGAGAATCAGTCGCAAATTCTCACAATGTAGATGAAAGTTCACCGATAAACCCCACATTGGAGCCGCCCCTACCTATAGCGAGTGAGATAGAAACTCACATATCCGAAGCCAGCGAAACGCAGCCCGCAGAAATACCTCCGTTAATTGAAGAAAATAAATTAGCAAATCCCCCATTAACTTACCCTGCTGAAAACTCAATAGAACAAGTTACATCAGTTTCCCAACTCAGCGACGTACAGCCCACAGACTGGGCATTTCAAGCACTGCAATCCTTAGTAGAAAGATACGGCTGCATAGCTGGATACCCCGACGGAACCTATCGCGGAAACCGCGCCCTTACCCGCTATGAATTTGCTGCCGGAGTCAATGCTTGTTTAGATAAAATACGCGAGTCGATCGCCAAATCAACTGAAAGTCTAGCTAAGCGAGACGACTTAATAAAACTGCAAAAGTTACAAGAAGAGTTTGCTGCGGAAATTGCCACAATGCGAGGCAGAGTGGATGTACTAGAAGCGCGAACTAGCGAACTAGAAGCCAATCAATTTTCGACCACAACTAAACTGTCAGGATTCACCGTTTTTGGAATACAAGGGCGCACACCCAACCGTGCAGATCGCGCTCCCAGAGACGGCAAAAGAGATACCAAAGACCCCGGTACAAATGTCAATACAATCAACCTAAATCAATTCTACTTAACCACTCAATTTAGTCCTCGCAGTAACTTATTAATCGGTTTTTACAACCAGAACGGAGGCACTTCTCCCCAACTAACCGAAGACGTAAACCTTGCTTATAATTTAGGCGAAACTTCTGGATTAACTATCAGCGACCTCAACTACCGCCTTCTTGTCAGCGACAAATTGGCAGTGTTTGCAGGGACAGCAGGAGTTAACATGATAACTGCTTTTCGAGGGCCGAATCGGGCTGAAAGTGCAGCTTCCGGCCCCCTTTCTGCGTTCGCCCAAAGAAACCCAATTTTGAACACTGGTTTAGGTTTAGGCGGCATCGGCATTGACTGGCAATTTGCGAATCGAGCCAGTTTGCAAGCCGTTTATTCAACTAACGTTTCTGGATTTTTTGTCAGTTCTAACGGGTCTAAAGGACACAATACATTGGGTGTAGAACTAACTCTTACACCAGCCGATCCAGTTGATTTTACTGTCTATTATGTTAACGATTATTCGCCGGACGGTAATCTGATTAGTTTGGCAGGTGATAGCCAATTGACGGCTATCAACTCTAACACAAATAAGTCCGCTTCTCTGCGAACAAATGCAGTGGGAGCAAGTTTAAATTGGCGCATTTCCTCGCGAGTTTCTCTGGGAGGTTGGGCTGGTTATACTAATTCTCGCATTCCGGGTAAATCTGGTACGGTAGCAACTACAAATTATATGGTTTTTGTAAATTTCCCAGATTTGTTTAAAGCCGGAAATTTAGGAGGAATTTATATCGGGCAACCGCCTAAAATTGTCAGCAGCAATTTACCTACAGGTAATAACGTTCCTGATTTTTTAGATACGGGTTTAGGGCGATCGGGCGGGCAACCCGGAACGACTACTCATGTAGAGGTATTCTACCGCTGGCAGGTGAATGATAATATCAGCGTCACCCCTGGATTGATCTTGATTTTTCAACCTGGTCACACTCCCGATAGCGACCCGATCGCAGTTGGTGTACTGAGAACTTCATTTTCTTTTTAAGAGTCTAATGCTGTGAGGGCGGGTTTAGTAGATCGATCGCGAATTCCAAACAATTTTGGTGAACCCGCCCCGGAGGAACGACCCACAAGAAAATTTAATTTTGTCAAAGAGGCATCCTGCCCGTTAAGCGAGAAAGAGGTTCTTCGGTAAGCAGACAGTGATTAAAACCCCAGCGGGATCTCCTAAGATTTTTTCTCAGTAAAAACCCGCTATCTTTACTGCAACTTTACATTTAGTAGTAATTTCCCCGTTTTTATCTTTTTTTCCTACATACAAATACCTAATTATTAAGTTTAAAAAAATACGCATAAACACGCTTGAAACATAAGTTTTCCTAACTTAATCTATTATCAGGAGCATTACTAATAGTTCTTTAAGTTTAGGTTTAGATAAATATGATTAAATCAACGGGCTATCTTGGGTTTCTGGGCTTTGCTGTAATTTCTGCTATGACTGCCTATCCGTGTCAGGCACAAACGACTGTAAAATCCCGGATAAATGTAACTGAAACACAGGATATCACAAGTACCGAGTCACCAAATGTTGCTAACACTTCTGCGAGCGATCTGGGGAAAAATCCTAACATTTCTAAATCTTTTACCGTCTCAGAATTGAATAGCACATCTCCTAACTCTAGTCCTCCTATAACAACTCCTCAAAATCAATCTGCACGCACAAATCCATTAGGATGTCGATTTTTCACTACTCCTTCAATGCAGCAATAAATTTTCCTGCACCTCTGGATAAATAGAATATCATGGCTGAATAGAGGGCGATCGCTTCCTAGCATCATCCTCTATTTATTTGTGTTGTGCGATCGTACTTCCGAAGAACATTAGAACCCGTAAAAAAGATGTATGAAATAAAGTGTGGTTTAAATATTATCGGGGAAAATCCGAAAGTTGTTTGATATCTCTCAAAACAATTTGAGGCTTCCCTTTGTACTGTTCTACCTTCCCGCTAATATAAACGTAGCCGCGTCCTTGACCAGCATAACGCTTGTCAATCAGCCGCTTTAAAGGTGCCATCGTCTCAGTTTCAGCATCCGGTATCCACAAATCTAATTTATGATAAACTGAACCAGCATAAATCAGAGCATTATTGCCTATCCATTTATTAATTCCCGCCTGCAAATCGCAGAAAATAGTAATAGATTTAGCTGTCTCGGAAGCAGCCAATATTTTTGGATAATCCAACCTCAAGGAAAACGCTCCTCCCGTTGCTTCCGACAAGCGAAATTCTTCAACAATTGAGGCGCGCATCGACCACCAAGGTAACAAATTAGCATAGTTGCGAGAGGGAATTTTTGCATTTGTGTTCGGATTCCAAATCACCAGATTGTATGCTTTGGCTACAGCTTCAGCATCAGTCATTTGGCGGTGATACAATCTGGATCGCCCGTATTTCACAAAGTAGGGACTCCAGCCTTCTGCAATCAGTTTAAGATTGTAATTTTCTCCCTCTTTATGCACGTAACAGAGGAGGCGGCCGTAGTTATCGCGGTGTTTTTCCACCGCAATTTCTATCGGGTCATCTGTATCAAATTCTATGTCAACTGTAGCAAGTCCGCCCTCTGCTGTCGCGAAGTATTTTTTAGCCATTTCTGAAGCTGCTTTCCCCGCCGCAGTTACAGGTTTGGAGCCTCCAGAATGACTTTCTTCTGTATCGACGCAAATCAGTCGCAGAGACTCGGTTTTGCCCTTGAGAGAAATTTTGATACTGTCGCCATCAACTACTTGAGTTACTTGCAGGTTCGGAATTCTGGTTGCCATATTTTGAACCCTGTTGCATTTGAGATTTCATGCAGGTATCGGTTGAATTATACACGAGTTCGCTATCAATAGCAACTGTAATTTTTGTTTTTTGTATTAATATTTGCCAAGTGTCGCATATTTTATCAAATCGGGGAAAAAATCCCGAAAATCCGATTCTAAGCGCTGATAGTTAGCTGTCAAATCTTCTATGCCGCTTGCCAAGTTATTTGTCCGCTTAATGCGGGCAGACATTCTTGTAAGAGTGATGCCGATTTCGGCAATTTCCTGATAAGATGAAAGCAAGTCGCGGGCAATTATTGTTGGCAGCACGCGCTGGAGAGATTCAGGCAATATATCGCGGTTGTCTTGCAGGACTTTATAGACATGGCGAGAAAAATCGGGAAGCGGAATTTCTGAATATTCCAGCCAATTTTTAGCCAAGAAGTGGTCGTAAAACACGTCAATCAAAACTCCAGCAAACCTGCGTCTATCGGCGCAAACAAGGCTTTTACTCGATCGCACTATTGGGTGAGAGTCCGTGTAGCTATCCACTTTGCGGTGCAAATCGATGCCTTTTCTAATTTCATCGGGATAAAGGTTGACGGCAGAACCTTTGACAAAATCTCCTAAGAGGTTGCCAATGAGGGATTCTGGCGTGCCTTTTGATAAGAATAGATGAGCCAAATAATTCATTAGCTACACAACTGCATAACCTGTATGAGGTCTGACATCTGCGGGATGAAAACCTAAAACAATGGAATCCTTGGAAATTCCAGCAGCTACAAGTTCTTTCGTAACCCCGTATTCTGTCTCATCTCGCTGTACCCAAATTTTATCATCAATAATATCTATATGAACCAAACAGCCGTGAATTCGTTTGGCTTTATCCCAGCCTAAAGTAACTAGCAGGTAACAATCTGATTTTTCATCAAACACGGCTTTACAAATTATATCGCCATGAGAGTAAGGGATTTTCGTGTAAGGTTCGAGAACTGTTTTAATGGTGGTTCTAAAGTTAGCTAAAGTATCCATTTTACGATCGCCTCTTGATTTGGGTCGAATACAATCAGCTTGAGCTTTTCATCTTCAATCATTAATTGACCGATCGGTTCTTCAAATATCGATTGATTCTTGATGGCAAGCAACAGGAGCTTAAATCTTTCATACATAATTTGCTAAAGTGCGAGCGCCTACATCTCTCGACGGAACGCTCTAATAGCTTCCCCAGCATCAGTTTCCGCCATCAAAATACAGCGTTTCATCAAATCGAGATCGAGGTTATTGAGTCCGGGTAGCTGACTGCGATCGCTCTTTTCATAGCTACCGTCATGGAGATGATATATATTCAGTAATCCATCTTCCCAAAACCAAACCTCTGGAACACCCAAAGCTTTATAGCGGTCTAAATTACTGATTCCTCCACTGGTAAAGACAACTTCGATAGATAAATCGGGAATTGGTTTTACACTCTCAATGTAGTAGGATTCGTCTGCTTGCACAGAGACAACTCCCGATCTTTCCTGCGTCATTGCCCCTGTGGGCTTGAAGAAAATTCCCTGTTCTACGAGAAAAGTAGTCACTAAGTAACCGATAACATGAGCAAAAGTTTCGTGGTCTTCTCCAGGCATCAGAATCTCGATCGTCCCATCATAGTAAAATAGTCGCACTCTAGGGGAGCCTTCAAAGCCTTTTTGGATAAATTTAAACCGTTCCCACATTCCATGATGAACAATTCGCCGATCTGTGGTTTTGCTAAGTAGTGGAGCCATCGCGCTCAGATCCAGTCCAGAAGTTATCTTGATTGTAGCTTGTATTTTTAACGAATGCGAATCTCTCCCTCTTTAGCATAGATAACAGCTTGCATAGGAGCAAGAAAATCCATCCCTAGCAGACCGTCTACAAAAGTGGTCGCAGGTAACGTGTAGGCAACTATAGGAAAATTTTCTAAACGCTCGCCCAAGCAATTAAACTAAGGCACAGCTAATACTGGTGCTTCCACAATACCGCCACCTGCTGATGTCCTAATTCTGCGTAGAGGATTTTGGATATCGCAACCAAGAGCTTCTAATATATTTACCCGCAAAACGGTATAAGTTGACCCTGTATCAACTAATAATCTGAATTGTCTGACAGTATTACTTGTGCTAGAGGCAGCAGCTTTTAATACGAGTAAATTTCCGTAACGCGAGCACCGATAAAGTCTTTGCAAAGTCACGATAGCACCGAATATTCATCAGGAATAGGGCCAGTATATTCTATAGAAATTGACCGGACATCTTTAAAATTTGTCAAAGCTCGATCGATTTCCTCTCGCTGCGGTGAGTGAGCTAAAACTTCACCGCGAATCACATTCCATAAATCGTCTGATTCAGTATCAGCAATTAGCACCCACTCGCGGGGATAGCGATCGCGTATTTCTGCCGCAGTCAAGATTTCCCCTGTGGGTTTGTAATCCGACCCATTGTTATTTTGAATCAGAACTTGAGAAGGCAGGTCGGTTTCTGCTTGAGTAATTTCTGCATTTAAGAGTTGCCAAAGTCGGCGTTTTTCTTCGAGTGGGAGGGAGGCGATCGCATCTAGCAGGACTTGAAAAGGAATTTGCAACTGTACAGTTTCTGGGAGCATGGCCTGTCTCAAGGGATGTTAATGAACCAAGGTTATCAATCTGGGGGAAGCGACAAATCTTCAACTTTTAAACTCCTAATCTGTTCGCGAATCACATCGGTTTTTGTTCTACCGCTGTTCGCGCAATAAGCTTCTAGCCGAAGCATTTCTACTTCAGGCAGTCGGATGGTTAGAACTTTAACATTTTTACTCATACTGCAATTATACTAAAAAATGCAGTACAATTATAGCAGATAAATGCGCCTTGGCAGAATGTTGCCGCACCATGCCAAGACGACTTCCCCGAAGTTGAACGTCCAACAAAGGAGCAATTTAATTATGATTCAAGATCCAGAAAAAGAACCAGAACGCTGGGACGAGCCGATTTTAGCGGATAACCCCAAGCAAGCGAAACAGGAGTGCCAAAAACGAGCCGATCGCTACCGGGTTGAATTAGAATCTGTAACTCAACCCCGAAAAGTTGAAAATCGCCCTCAAGTCTACCGTTGCAACTACAAGGAGAAAGAGTAATGGCTGTTCTGGAATGTGTAAAACCGGGTGCTAAACTCGGTCAAATTATTCTTGCCGTCGATCTTACTGTTGCCGGTGCTGTCGATCGCATTTTAGCAAAAATTCAAGACTTAGGATATGACCCAGAAATCCGTCATGTCAACTATCCGTCAGGAGTTCACGTCTTAGCAATTCTCAAAGACGAACAGCATTCTGAAGCAGTTGATGATGACTACTTTTTAGAGGATTGGCTACAGGTAAGGTCGCAAATTAACCCAGATGCGGTTCATCTGTGGCGAGGCAAATAAGCTGTTTTTGCTATAACCGTGAATCTTGGATAGCACAAGAGCGATCGCCTAACTGTAGTATGCGGGCGATCGCATCACAAATTTATTTCAGAAGTAGTGTTGCGGCCTATTGAGAGCTATGGTATGACTTACCACTCTTATTGAGAATGACACCGCAGAAAGTTATGTAGTTTTGCTACTTCCATTATAGCTGATATCTTGCACCCTTCTCAATTACCTGTTTAGGAACGGGCAAGATGCCCGTTCCACAAAGAGTGAATTTTCTTGTGGAACGGGCATCTTGCCCGTTCTTGAGAATAGTGCAACATCTCAATTATACCGAACAATTAAATCACAGATGAACGCTAATGTAATTATATCTGCGTTCATCTGTGTTTATCTGCCTACATCTGCGGTTACAAAATACCCCTACGATTCCCCTCGCAACTTATCCAAAACAGTCCGGTCTTCCAAAGTCGAAGTATCCCCAGAAACCTCTTCTCCCGCAGCTAAAGAACGCAGCAAACGCCGCATAATCTTCCCGCTGCGAGTCTTCGGCAAAGCATCAGTAAATCGAATTTCTCCCGGACGGGCGATCGCCCCAATTTCCTTAACAACGTGCTGCTTCAATTCCTTAGCCAATTCATCGCTAGGTTGCTGCGAGTTGTCCAGCGTGACAAAAGCCACAATTTCCTCACCTTTAATCTCATCCGGTTTGCCAACAACCGCAGCTTCCGCCACCGCTGGATGCGATACCAAAGCCGACTCGACTTCCATCGTGCCGAGTCGGTGTCCGGCCACATTAATTACATCGTCAACGCGGCCCATTACCCAGAAATAACCGTCTTCATCCCTGTGCGCGCCGTCCCCTGCAAAGTACACAAATTCCCCATCTTTCGGGTGCAAATATTCCCAATAAGTGCGGCGGAAGCGATCGGCATCGTTGTAAAGCGTCCGCATCATTCCCGGCCAAGGATGTTTCACGACTAAATAACCGCCGCTTTCGTTAGTTACAGGTTCGCCATCTTGGTCAACAACATCAGCCACAATTCCGGGGAACGGTAGGGTTGCAGAACCGGGTTTTGTAGGAATTGCACCGGGCAAAGCGGTAATCATAATTCCCCCGGTTTCTGTTTGCCACCAAGTATCGACGATCGGGCAATTCGAGTTTCCAATTACGCGCTGATACCACATCCAAGCTTCAGGATTGATCGGTTCGCCGACAGTTCCTAACAATCGTAAAGATGACAAATCTCTGGCATTTGGCAATTGTTCGCCCATTTTCATAAAGGTGCGAATTGCGGTGGGTGCAGTATAGAAAACTGTGACGCCGTATTTTTCAATTACATCCCAAAAACAGCCGGGATTAGAAGCGCGGGGAGCACCTTCATACATTAAAGTTGTCGCACCGTTGGACAGCGGCCCGTAGACTATGTAACTGTGTCCGGTAATCCAGCCGACATCAGCAGTACACCAGTAAACATCGGTATCTTGGAGGTCGAATATCCACTTGGTTGTCATGTGGGTATAAAGGTTGTAACCGCCCGTTGTATGGACGACTCCTTTGGGTTTTCCGGTACTGCCAGAAGTGTAAAGAATGAACAGCATATCTTCGCTATCCATCGGTTCTGCCGGACAATTTGCCGAGGCATCTTTTTGCAATTCGTGCCACCAAATATCGCGCCCAGGTTCCATGTCAATTTGCTGTTTGGTGCGCTGAACTACGAGAACGTTGGTAACGCTTGGTACGGCATTATTTGCTAGTGCTTTGTCTACTTGTGCTTTGAGGCCAACTGCTGCATCTTTGCGGAAGCCTCCGTCAGCGGTGATGACGAGTTTTGCTTCGCCGTCGTTAAGCCGATCGCGCAAAGCTTCTGCACTAAATCCACCAAACACAACGCTGTGCACTGCACCGATTCTGGCGCAGGCTAGCATGGCGATCGCAGCTTCGGGAATCATCGGCATATAAATGCCGACGCGATCGCCCTTTTGGACTCCCAATTGTTTGATGACATTGGCCATTTGGCAGACTTCGCGGTGGAGTTGCGCGTAGGTGAGGGTGCGGGAGTCTCCGGGTTCCCCTTCCCAAATCAGGGCGGCTTTATTTTTGCGCCAAGTGGTTAAGTGGCGATCGAGACAATTGTAAGAAATGTTAATTTTGCCATTGACAAACCATTTGGCAAAAGGCGGTTGCCAGTCGAGCACGGTATCCCAGTTTTGGAACCAGTGCAATTCTTGGGCGGCGAGTTGTGCCCAGAATGCTTGGGGGTCAGCTTTGGCTTTGTCGTAGAGGGCTTGGTATTCTTCTAGGCTTTTGATGTGAGCTTTTTGGGAGAATTCAGCGGGCGGCTGAAATAGACGTTTTTCATGGAGAATTGATTCGATCGTATCTTGTGACATCGCTGTTAGTTTTTAGTTCAGTTACTCTTTTTAGCTATTGTGTACATAAATTGGGGCAAAAGTATGTTTATTTTCCTTAAGACGTTGGGAAATTTTGTAAGTATTGGGGATGTGTTAGAAATTATTACAGTGGTAAATGCTCAATTTTATCTTGGTACTCATCATCAAACGATCCTTGATAAATCAAAATCAGTTCGTCAATATTTTGACCAATACTCATCTTGGAGTTCAGGATAAATATTCCTGGAACATGGCGATTTTGCTCTATGTGATCTGTTAAATGAACTGGCATAGAGCGACGGTTGTTGGTGACAAGAATGAAGTTGTGGATTTCGCCCCAAATAAGAATTTCTGGATCGAGAGTACCTTTGGAAGGTGCTGTTAGTTCTCCCACTGCTAGAACAACCAAATCAGGATTGCGCCTGCGAATTTGGTTAGCATAGGCAGGATCGACATTTTCATCAAATAGATACTGGATTCCCATCAGCTTTTCTCATTGCATCTCTTGCTGCTCTCAGTTTGCGGATTTTTTTAGCCGCTGGAGAAGGATTGCGACGTTGTTCTTCTCGCATTTTCTCGCCCCATTCCAGCCATTCAGTTATGTATTTACCGACTGCTTCTTTGTTGTGCAGGTAGTACAAGATGGTGGCATAAACCTGTTCGAGGGTGAGCGATGTATAAATGTTGGCGATTTCTTCGGGAGTTCGAGCGCGAAACAGGTATTCGTAAAGAATGGTTTCGATGCCGATGCGAGAACCTTTGAGCCGAATATCGTCAGGTCTGAGGAAGTTGAAATAGTCTTCTAGTTGCATGGCTTGTTCGGGGTGATATCTGGTATGATTATATCATATCAATTATATACAGTTGAATGGATAAGCTATCGCACAAAAGCCATGACCCCAAATTTAGAAGCCAGCCAACTTTCGCTAAATGACGTTCGCCGCCTGTTCAAACTCGAAAGACAAACAGGAGGCTCTTTTACTGATTTTTTCCCTCTGGAACCTCTGACGGATTTTGAACAGCAGGAATTATTGCAAATCAGCAATGACTTTTGGCGCTATCTAGAAGCAGGGAAAGTTTCTGAAGAATTGGTTAAGTTTTTATCACTGTCGCCGTTGATGAGATTGACGGGATTTTTTAAAGTTCCTGTTGTGCTGACAATGGAAGATAGCATCCCCATCGAGGTTGAGGACGGGGATATTTTAATTAAAGGGCGGTTGGATATTCTAGCCGTAAATCAGCCGGATGCAGAGCTCGCGGCTGCACAGTTTTGGATTTTGGTCGTGGAGGCGAAAAATAGTGCGATCGCCCCTTTGGTCGGTTTGCCGCAATTGCTGACTTATGCTTATAAGAGTTTGCAGCAGCAATCGTCTGTTTGGGGATTGACGACGAATGGGGAAAGTTATCGGTTTGTGCGGGTGACGCGGGGGAATCCTTGCACTTATCAGATTTTACCGGAATTGAACTTGATTGACCGAGAGCGATCGCTCTTATTGGCGCAAGTGTTGAAAGCGATTTGCAAGTTGCAGAACTTGCAGTTGCAAATCGCATAAAAAGTGTTATATTTCTAACGTCCTGACCGCATCTTTGTTGCTACCGCATCCCCATATTCGCCCATCCACTCCTGCTTCGGATTCACGTCAAAAAGTAAAGATTCTACCAGACCGACAGCTATGTTTTTGCGCTGAAAATACTGCTTGCGTTTGAGCCGTAATTCTCGCTGAAAATCACAGTAAACATCGAGTGAATCGTTTGTCACTTCCGCTATTTTTATGTTAAGGGTACGGGCAACTTTCCGCCGTCGCTGCAAATGTATTTCCAAAAGTTTATTCTGAGTAATACCAGGGTGGCTCATCCACAAAATTTGGGGGTGACGGATGATAAAATTTCGACCAAATAGCAAACCGCTTAGTTTTCTATCGCTACTAGATAATGAGTAACCGCTATCAAAAACACTCATTATCGTGGATATGATTGGCATGGATTTTGTATGCAAACAGATCTGACTCACTTCAGCCCAGCACTGATGTTGCGGATGAAGAAATATCCTAGCGAAACTCACTTGTTGGGTGGAAATTTTGAAATCGATAATTTTGAAATCGATAATTTTGACAAAACCTATAGATTCTATATCCTCTGTATATCGCTGAAGCGATTCGACATCTAGCTGCGGAAATTCATAGGGATCTGCCAGTATAAACTCTTGTTCTTTTGATAAGTCTTGAAGGACTAAAGGTTTCAAAAACAGCAACACTGACAGAACAAAGGTAATGAACCAACTCACCACAGCCACTAAAACACCGATCGACCAGTCTGGTAGCGCTAAATTCGTGAAAATTGCAGTTAGGTAATACTTGAGAAATGGCGTTAAAAACCAGCAAAATATGAATATAATTGCAAAGACAATAATCTTTTTCACCTTCAATATCCTCACACTTGAATAAAAAAAGTTGTAAGAGCGATCGCTCTCCTGGTTTACGCAGTTTAGATAATTTAGCAAAATAGCGATTATCTACTCATTTACAATAATATTAATGTCGGAGGTTCCTGATGTCAAGATTGGTAATTTTTTTTGTAAGACTGCACTGACAGAGCGCAAACTTTTACATCCGGAGATTGTATATTTTCCTCTTCATCTAATTAAGTGTCTTCTTTACCTGCAACTGCATGGCATTCATATTCTAAAATCATCTCCCTAATTTCCGCGGCTTGAATTGACTTATGTTATCATAGTAGGTCGGTTCTGCGCGAGTTTTGCGATCGTCAAAAATTCTTGCAAGGGTTTTGTATTAGACCTCTTGCAAAAATAGCTGGGACGGGCAAGATGCCCATCCCACAAAAAGTTTTTTTCTTGTGGAATGGG
>NZ_JAUBWA010000050.1:0-49349 GCF_036702825.1 Microcoleus sp. A003_D6
AATATATAGTCCAAATAAAAGTCCATGACAGCAAATGTATTGTTTGTTACATTATACACCATAAAGTCAGGAGAGCCATTCTACCCGATCGCCCTCCGAACCTTCCCGCCAAGCTGCGATCGCCTTTTGATAAAACATCCGGTTGGAAAAGCTAAAAATTGCTACTCCACCAGGCTTTAAAATCCGGTGAATCTCGGCAAAAATCGCATCCGGGTGCTGCAAATACTGTACCGAAACGCAGTTGACAACGGCGTCAAACTCTGCATCCGGCAATGGCAATTTGGGATTTGCGTTCAAATTCTGCACGAAATAATGATTCAGCCGGGGATTTTTTGCCAATTCCTCTTCATTCAATCCGTGTCCTTCGACATGGGCAAATTGCATCTCGTCGGGTAGATGAGAAACCCAACTGCTCATCATATCAAAAACCCGAGTATTCGGTTTCAAGCGTTGCCGATACAAATCGGTTAGTTGCTGGATAAACCCGTCATCTACATGAGTCACAAACCGAGGAGATGAATAGAACAGTGTATCGTCGGTGTCGTCTAACTTGGTGCGTCGATCGGCTGGAAGCAACATAAATTCAGATCGCAAACTAGATTTACCCTTTCTAGTTTAAGAAAAATTAAGAAATGTAAACACACTTCCTGGGGCGGACATCCGGCACTCGGCTGTTAGCCTCGCCAAAAAACCTGCGATCGCCCCTTGACAGCTTCCAAAAAATATCTTACTCTAATAATACGAACACTAACTAATAAACCTATGGTTACTGCACCCACTGTCGATCGCACAAATCTAGCTCAGTGGCACGACGTTCTCGCCCCCCACAGCATCGGCTACCGGCTCAAACTGCTGGGGCAGCTAGGTACTCGCAGGCTGCAAGAGGTACTCGAACCCTTTGGATTGACATCTTTTCACTGGCTGGTACTGTGCTGCTTGTGGCAAGAAGATGGTTTGCCGACTTCCAGTATTGGCGACAAACTGCAACAAGTGGGCGGGACACTGACAGGGGTGATCGATCGCATGGAAGAAAGAGATTTAGTCCGCCGGGAGAGAGACACCCGCGATCGGCGCATTTGGCGAATTTGGCTGACGGATGCAGGCAGGGAACTGCAAGACGTGCTGCCGCCACTGGTAGCCAATATCAGAGAGAAGTCAATGAGTGGAATTTCAAAGGCCGATCGAGAACGCTTCTCACAACTCATCGATATCGCGATCCTCAATCTTTCCTAAACCGACAAATCGCTCTTTCGAGTGAAGCGCAGCAGCATCTACCTCCACTACATTACAAATAACCGCAAAATACTACGCACTCTTAAAAAAAGCCGTCTTACTAAATAAAAACTACGTACCCTAAACAAACATCATCTAACTAAAGTATCAGGAGTCAAGTACCATGAAAGGCACAAACGAAACCAACCCAGAATTCAACGGTAACGGCAAAGCAGTCGCCCTCTTAGAAAAGCCGATCGACGACACCCAAGCTAAAAGCCTGCCAGTAATCCCCGTCCCAGAGACAGAAATCAGCACCCCCGCCGAGTTCAAAACAGACGCAGAAACAGAACTGCAAGCACCCCTACCGGCCGCTGCAACACCCAAGAAAAAGTCCAAGAAACCGCTGATTTTCGCAGCGCTGGGCATAGGGGCGATCGCAGCCGGCAGCTTCGGCTACCACTACTGGCAATACGCCTCCATCCACCAAGAAACCGACAATGCTACAGTTGCCGGACACATCCACCAAGTCAGCAGCCGCATCAACGGTACTGTCGGCGAAGTCTTAGTACAAGACAACCAACAAGTAAAACCCGGACAACTGCTGATCGAACTTGACCCCCGCGACTACCAAGTTAAAGTCCAACAAGCCCAAGCCGCCTTAGAAAACGCCCGCCGCCAAGCCGAAGCAGCCGAAGCCAATATTTCCCTAGCCGCCCAAACCAGCCAAGGCAAAACTGCCCAAGCTCAAGGAGATATCGGCAGCGCCAACGCTGCCATTTCCACCGCCCAAGCAGCAATTAGAGAAGCCCAACAAGGCGTGCCCGCTGCCGAAGCAGTAGTAGCCCAAGCCGAAGCTGGCGTGCCCGCCGCCATCGCCAAAGTCGCCCAAGCTCAAGCCGGAATACCGCAAGCTCAAGCCAAAGTTACGGAAGCCGAAGCCGGCATTGCTGCGGCGCAAGCTCAGCTAGCACAAGCGCAAGCCAACCTCGTCAAGACGCAAGCTGATTACAGACGGTACGAAAGCTTGCAGGAAGAAGGTGCGATCGCCCGCCAGCAACTAGACGCAGCGAGAGCCGCTTACGAAGTAGCTCAAGGCCAAACCACCGCAGCCCAACAAGGAATTGCCCAAGCTAGAGCACGGTTAGCCCAAGCCAAAGAAGGCGTAACCGAAGCCCAAGCAGCAGTAGCCCAAGCTCAAGAAGGAGTAAAACAAGCCGAAGCCCAAGTAGCGCAAGCCAAAGTCGGCATCGCCAGCGCTCAAGCTAAAGTCGCCGTAGCGCAAGAAGGCATCAGCACCGCCGAAGCCAAACTTGCTGCATCAAAGGGCGGATTGCAACAAGCTGAAGCTACGGGCGAACAAACTAAAGTCAGCCGATCGCAGTATGATGCTGCTAAAGCTGCGATCGCCCAATCGGAAGCATCAGTTAAAGACGCTCAACTGCAACTTTCTTACACGAATATCACCGCACCAGCCGCCGGACAAATCGGCCGCAAGTCGGTTGAAGTCGGGCAGCGGGTGCAGCCGGGAACGCCGTTAATGGCGATCGTCAGCAACGATTTGTGGATAATTGCCAACTTCAAAGAAACGCAACTAGCAAACATGAAACCAGGCCAAAAAGTAGAAATCAAATTAGATGCTTTTGGTGGTCGCAAATTTGAAGGTCATCTCGATAGTTTCTCCCCTGCTTCTGGCGCTCAATTCTCCTTATTGCCTCCCGATAATGCTACGGGAAACTTCACCAAAGTTGTGCAGCGGATTCCGGTAAAAGTTGTGTTTGATGCCGAAAGCATTAAAGGCTATGAATCGCGAATTGCACCGGGGATGTCTGCTACGGTAAATGTTGAACTGAAATAAGGGAAGAGCACGGATGTTGACACGGAATTACGCAGTTTCTTGCTCGTCTTTCATCCCTGCGGATTTAAAGCTTCTTGAAGTATCTGGCGACTGGTAACAGCTCGAAGCCCACCTTTTCGTAGGTACGACGTGCTCTTTCATGACCGGGATCGCCTCCGGTCTCGACCATAGCAACAGACATTCCAGCATCTTTCATCCAATTGAGAGCAAATTCTATCAGATCGGTGCCAATGCCTTGACCTTGAAAGTCTGGATCGACAGCAACCATGTAGATTTCACCCATACTGTCCTCCGAGTGTAGTTTTACGGCTACAAAGCCCACGGTTGAACCAGCGTCGAGCGCAATCGCAACCCATACATTTGTGTCCTCCGCAGCGCAGATATTCTCGACAGCCTTTTGTTGGCTCACACGCCAATGATCGGGATAGAATGCCCGGTACACATCAGCGTTCAACACGTTCTGAATCGAATCAAAGACCGGAGCCCATGCTCGCAGCGACAGACGAATGACTGCATCAAGTTGATGAGCGTCGTAAGGTTCAATTCGGATTTCCATATTAACTCCTGGTCGGAAGTCTTTGCTGATATTTTACTGCGTATTACGATCGTCCTTGCAATAGACCTCTTGCAAAAGTCCTTTTAATCAAATTTTGGAACGGGCTCTCCGGCCCGTTCCACAAGGAAAATGTTTTTTGTGGGATGGGCATCTTGCCCGTCCTAGTTATTTTTGCAAGAGGTCTAATATCATCCGTGTATCCGTGCTGTTGTTTTATTTTTCGCTATTTTGCGCGAAGGGCGATCGAACTTTTTTCAGCAACTATATTATGCTCGACGGTAAATGTTGAACTGAAATGAGGGAAGGCACGACACGGATGTTGACACGGATACACGGATGAATTTAGAAGTCGGGGATTTGATTTTTTTCGGTTAAGGTCGATCGCCCTTGCTATATCATCTTGGAAAGTTAGGGATATGGTAGTGAAAACGAAACCGAAATCTCCTCGTTCACCAGCTAGTCAAACTTAAAGCGTGTTTGGAAACTTCAAGGATAAAGAGTATTTACGTCCAGACAAATCAAAATAGTGCCAAAGTATATCTCTTCTCGGATCGGGATGCAGATAACTACCAGTCCTCCTTTCCCTTGTTTCCGTAGAGACTGTTTTACGAGCCACAAGGCTAATGGCATACCACTGTCCATCCACCTTGAAAAGATTTAATTTACCTGGTGGTATTTCATACCAAGCTATTGCTGAAATATGCCTTCCCTCTACTATTACTGAAATGCTTCCCCCAGGATAACCTCCGCGTGACATGAGATTTTTATGTAGCTCGCAATTAGTAAAGTCAAGGCTTAGTAAATAACATATTTTTTCAAAGGTTTCATGACTAAGAATATAATTTCTTTCAAATGGCATTTGCAGTAGGATAGCTTCTCCTCCTTTTAACTCACCCCAAGCTATAGCTTTAACTTCCTTACTATATCCTTCACCACCGAATGTTTGTGCATAGACTGTAACTGGAAAACCAGGGCTTCCATATCCACACTTGGCATTAGCGATTCGACTACCTTCTAAGTAGTAATGCATTAATCCTTTGATAGTCATTCTCTCTCGCGAGGATGAGCTGTCAAATTCCAGCGTCAATGTTCCCAGATAATCGCCCTGCCGAGGAGTAGCTGAAGCTTGCATATTAACTATTGATACCAATTGAGCAGGCAGTGCATCTACATCTTGCTCAAAACGATTTTGAAGAGGAACCGGAATCGAAACCCTTTTTTGTTCTTGCCAGTTTTTATTAAGCGAGCTAAGAAAATCCTTTGGAAAAGACCAATAGAAACTGCAAGTTTGAAGATCGACTACAACTAAAAATGTAGGATTTGGCTGGATCAACCAATAATTAAGAGTCGTTACAGCAATAGGAACTCGAATTGAATCGCCTTTGATTTCAGACTCTTCTGTACCTTTGCATTGAACGTTAAATAACTTTCCAGTTGGGTACTCTTCTTGAATAAGCTCACAAATGAAATCAATCCCCATATCCCGATCTTGTGGAACAGCAATAACATTACAAAAATCAGTTAAAACTGAACTAAGAAGGTCAGCAGCACTTCCACCAATTCTCTGAGCGTCTGTACGTTTAGGTAACTTTGTCATTACGGTAATGGAGCTTTTTTCACAATCTTAACTAAACCGCTATCTAAGGCAAAAGCAAATAGGAATAGAAATACTTTAAGTAGAAGATGGCTTTGTCTGTGTAACTTATAATTGTATCGCAGTTTCGGTATAATACTTAATATAATACAAAAATACCGCAACTTCACTCTTACTCTCATTACATCTCAACCCATAAAAATATTATTGCTAATAAAACCACTCTATGGTAAACTAGAAGATTGTGAATATTAATCAAAAGTAAAGTAACAAGCCCGGAGAAATCAAAATGACACAGCAAACCCTGCACGGAACCAGCCGCAAAAGAAAAAGAACATCGGGTTTTCGCGCCAGAATGCGCACCGCAACCGGTCGATTGGTAATCAAAGCCCGCCGCAGCAAAGGTCGCCACCGCCTCGCAGTCTAGCACTGCATCCAAGTTGAGAAGCCTCAACGATCGCCCTACGCCATGTTGCCTCCTACAAACCGACTCAAGCACCGAAAAGACTTCAGCGCCGTCTACCGCAAGGGAATGCGCCGCAACTCCGCTCATTTCAGCTTAAGAGCTCTGCGCAAACCCAAAAGCGCCGAATTAGCCAAACCGACAGCCAAAAAATCCTTGCAGCCAACTCGCACAGGCATTTCTATCAGCCTGAAAGTTAGCAAGCGCGCTGTAGTCCGCAACCGGATTAAACGCCAGATTCGGGCAGCTTTGCGACAGCTATTGCCGCGATTAAAATTCGGCTGGGATTTAGTAATAGTCGTGCGTCCGATCGCACAAGAGTGCAATTATGCAGAAATTCTGCAAGAATTAGAGCAGTTGTTGGTAGAAGCCGAGGTACTAGATGGGAATTCGAGAGGAAGTATATTATGAAGGCGGCCCCGCGCCCGGAGACTTGATCGTCAACTTACTCCTAGGGCTGACAGTCGTCGGAATCCCCCTCGCAGTAGGAGCAATTGTCAGGGCTCTGTGGCTGCGGTATCGGATCACGAGTCGCCGAGTGTCCGTAACTAGCGGTTGGATGGGGGGCGATCGGACAGACGTTATCTACTCAGATATAGTCAAAATCGTCACAGTACCTCGCGGTTTCGGGAGTTACGGAGACATGGTGCTCACCATGAAAAATGGCAGCCGCTTGGAACTCAGAGCTATTCCGAAATTTCGAGCAATGTATGACTACATTAACGAAAAACTGCCCGCAGCAGCTCAAAAAGCAAACGCGGCTCAAGCTAAATAACCGAACCGCTTCGTCCTCAAATCAGGGTAAAGTGAGTGCGATTATTGGCAAACTCATAACAAAATACCCGCAGGCCGGGCGGTCGATCGACGGGCAATGTCCTAAGATAGAGACAAAACCATAAAAGTTGAGGCGGCTCGCGTTCAGCGAGTAAAAATAGTTCTCAACCGCAAACATAGAGCACCTAAATTAACGAACAGCGAATGGATTTTGGTATCTCGTTTCTCTCCAACAACCTCATGCTCCCGATCCTAGATTTTTTCTACGGGATCGTGCCAAGCTACGGTTTAGCGATCGTAGCTCTGACGCTCGTGATTCGCTTTGCTCTTTATCCTCTCAATGCAGGCTCTCTTCGCAATATGCGGCGCATGAAAGTAGCGCAGCCGTTGATGAAAGAGCGAGTAGATCAAATTCAAAAACTCTATAAAGAAAATCCTGCAAAACAGCAGGAGGAAATGAGCAAAGTATACAAAGAATTTGGCAATCCTCTAGCAGGATGCTTCCCGTTGGTACTGCAAATGCCAGTGCTGTTTGCACTTTTTGCAACACTCAGGGGTTCGCCGTTTTCTGACATAAATTACAGCGTCAACGTTCAAGTTTTGCCGAAAGAACAAATCGAAACTGTTCAACCGCAAGCTTTTGCTACACCGCCCCAAAATATTTACGTCACAGGTACTTTTCATGCTCCAGTTGTGGGCGTGATTCCAGGCGGCGACAAAATCGCAGTCGGCGACACCACCAAGATTGATTTTCAAACTACAGAAGGCAAACCTCTCCAAGCTCTAGCGACAGAAAATAAGAGCGAAATAGACTTTGAACCCCGCTGGAAAGTCATCAAAGGCGAAGAAACTGTCAAGGTAGACGAACAGGGCAACATCACGGCCTTAGCGCCCGGTGAAGCCACAGTTCAAGGCACAATCCCCGGATTGGCTGCTAACAAAGGATTCCTGTTTATTGAAGCTCTAGGTCGCGTTGGCGCGATCGACTCCGACGGTACAATCCACTGGGATATTTTGGTGATGATTCTGGGCTTCGGCATCAGTTTGTACATCAACCAAACTCTTTCGGGACAAGCACAAGGGCCAAACGACAACCCCCAACAGGCTACAGTCAACAAACTAACGCCTGTCATATTTTCGGGGATGTTTTTGTTCTTCCCGCTGCCCGCTGGCGTGTTGATGTATATGCTGATTGCTAACATCTTCCAGACTGTTCAGTCGTTCATTTTGTCCAGAGAACCGCTGCCCGAAAACCTGCAAAAAATAGTGGACGAAGCAGAGGCGAAAACCAAAAAAGACCAGGGATTAGATGCCATTCCCTTTGAGCCCAAGCGTGCCAAGAAAAAGGCTTGATTTTAACAACAATGAAAGACTCTCAAATGCAGCGCGGACAGCAATGGTTAGAAGAACTGTTACAACTGTCCGCCATTCCGTCAAAAGTGGTATGCGAACAACAAAAAGATTGCTATTGGATGACAATAGATGAAAGCAATCTGACGGCAGAACAAGTTGCAATTTTAGTCGGGTCTGACGGCAATGTAATAGATGCCATTCAGTACCTCTGCAACACGGTTCAGAATATAGGTCAGGATGTAGAGGAGTCACTTCCTTATACAGTCGAACTCAATGGTTATCGCATCCGCCGTCAAGAGGAATTGCGATCGATGGCAGAGTACGCAGCAGAGCAAGCGCGATCGACGGGAGTTGAATTTGAACTCAAATCCCTGTCTTCGGCAGAACGCCGTCAAGTCCACAGCTTTTTGAGCGAATGCGAGGACATAGAAACTTACAGTCAAGGACAAGAACCCGATCGGCGTTTGGTAGTGCGGCTGCGCTGACGTTCAGTTGACAGTTGACAGTTGACAGTTGACAGTTGACCGCACGGGTAGCGACCTCTACCTGGAAGGAAGAGGATTGGAGTAATGAATAGTCTTCTTTTAATTTCTCCCAATCGGGGAGAGGCTTTAAACCAATTCTTTCTGGTAAACAGGGAAAAAGAGAAAAAAGGAAAAAGAGAAAAAGGAAAAAGGAAAAAGCGAAAAATTAGCTATTCCTTTTGACTTTTGACTTTTGCCTTGAGACGAGGAGAATAAAAGGGCTAAAGATTATTATGGAGACAATTTATATTCCTCATCTACTCACAAAAACAGAGCGAAAAGAGGTAATTGATTTTGAAGAATTTATCCCCGATTTAGAAACTCTTACTCCGGTGCGGGGGCGACTGCAAGTGACTCACCAAGGAAATTATCTTGAGGTGAAGGCGAAAGCAGAAACAATTGTTACTCTCACCTGCCATAGATGCTTGAAACAATACAATCACCGTTTGGCACTGCAATCATCGGAACTAATCTGGCTTGAAGAAAAAGCGAATCAGCTTGATTCAAGTTCAGGAGAATTTGAAGTTGATTTTGAAGATTTGGTGGAGAATTTGTCCCCAGCCGGCTATTTCTCTCCCAGCGATTGGGTGTACGAGCAAATGTGTTTGGAACTGCCGCACAAACAGATATGTGATACTGAATGTCCGGGAATTTCTTTAACTGATGATGCAAATACAGAAAGCTCAGAAACAGTCTCTGACAGTCGCTGGGCGTCTCTGGAAGCACTTAAACGGCAATTGCCTTAGTAAATAGTCAGCAGTCAACAGTCATGAGTCAATAGTCATTAGTCATTAGCTAAAAACTAATAACTGTAGAATAACGAAAACCAAAAATAACACCAGCTAAAACCTAAAACCTAAAAACCAATGACTAATGACTAATGACTAATGACTAAAAACAAATGACTAATGACTAATGACTAATGACTAATAACTAATGACTATTTTTAACGACGAGTTTGAACTGCTGCTACGATCGCGCTACCCCCTAATTTACATTCCCACGCGGGAAGAAGAGCGCGTAGAAGCGGCGATCGCCCAAAGTGCCAAAAAACAAGGTTCTCGCGCCGTATACATCTGGGATTTTGTTGATGGCTACCAAGGCAATCCCAACGATGCCGGTTTTGGCAAGCGCAACCCGCTGCAAGCTTTGGAATTTCTCGAAAAATTGCCCGCCACCGCGCCTGCAATCTTTATTCTGCGCGACTTTCAGCGGTTTTTGGAAGATGTCTCAATTTCCCGCAAGCTGCGGAATTTGGCGAGACTCCTCAAATCAGTCCCCAAAAATATTGTCATCGTATCTCCTCTAATTTCGATCCCGGAAGACCTCAGCGAAGTAATGACAGTTTTGGAGTTTCCCCTGCCTGCGGCGGCGGAAATCAAAATTGAGGTGGAAAGACTGCTAGGGGCTACCGGACAAGCCATTGAGGGGCGTTTGCTGGACGAAACGGTGCGCTCCTGTCAAGGGCTGTCGATCGAACGAATCCGCCGAGTTTTGGCAAAGGCGATCGCCACCAGAGGCGAACTCCATCCCGACGACGCGGAACTGATTTTAGAAGAAAAGCGCCAAACCATTCGCCAAACTCAAATTCTGGATTTTTACCCAGCCCGCGAAAATATCTCCGATATCGGCGGTTTGGACAATCTCAAAGAGTGGCTGCTGCGGCGCGGCGGTGCTTTTACCGATCGAGCCCGCCAATACGGTTTGCCGCATCCCAGAGGTTTGTTGTTAGTCGGAATTCAAGGAACCGGAAAATCCTTAACAGCAAAGGCGATCGCCCACCACTGGCATTTGCCTTTGCTGCGCTTGGATGTCGGGCGTTTGTTTGCCGGATTAGTCGGAGAATCGGAATCGCGCACCAGACAAATGATTCAGCTAGCCGAAGCTTTGGCGCCCTGCGTGCTGTGGATAGACGAGATTGACAAAGCTTTTGCGGGATTGGACGGTAAAGGCGATTCGGGGACAACCAGCCGCGTGTTCGGAACTTTTATTAGTTGGTTGGCCGAAAAAACTTCGCCGGTGTTTGTAGTCGCAACGGCCAACAACATCCAGTCTTTGCCACCGGAAATGCTCAGAAAAGGCAGGTTTGACGAAATATTTTTTGTGGGTTTGCCCAGCCAGGAGGAACGGCGGGCGATTTTTGAGGTACATTTGTTGCGGCTGCGATCGCACATTATCAAAAATTACGATGTAGAGCGCTTGGCTTACGAAACTCCCGATTTTTCAGGGGCAGAAATCGAGCAAACTTTGATTGAAGCAATGCACATTGGGTTTAGCCAAAATCGAGACTTTACGACAGATGATATTTTAGAATCAGCCAGTCAGATGGTGCCCTTAGCCAGAACGGCTCAAGAACAAATCCAGTTTCTCCAAGATTGGGCCGCTGCTGGGAAAGCTCGCCTTGCTTCTAGATACGGCAGTTTGAGCCGCCGGATTCAGGGGTAAGCTTTTGAAGTCAGCAGTCAGCAGTCAGTAGTTAGTAGCCAGTTGTCAGTTGGCAGTTACCAGATTTTACTCAACATTCAGCAGTCAACACTCAACAGTCAACCTTCTTCCCTCTCCCCTTCTGCCTTCTGCCTTCTGCCTTCTGCCTGACATCCGTTACATCCGTTACATCCGTTACAGAATCCGTTGCCGAACTTCCTTCATTTGCGGTTTTATGAACAGTATATATAGCGTTTTCAAATTTTTAGTGGGTTTTCTGCTAGCGATCGTCCTGATGGCAGGTGCTAGCGTGGCGGCTGCACTTTACTTTGCCGCTAAGCTAACTACTGCGCCCGAAAGACCTGTTTTTCCCAACGACAAAACAGCAGTTCAGATTGCAGGCGCTGCGCCGAAGTCAACAGCCCAGGCCAGCCCTGTTTCTACATCTAGCGATGCCCCGTCTCCGAAACCGCTGGAACCGGGAGCTTACCGAGCGATGGTAACTCAGCCGATCGGCTTAATTCTCCGGGATAGTGGCAACCGAGACTCGAACCGTATTGGCGGCGTTGGTTACAAGGAAAAAGTCGTGGTTTTGGAAGAGTCGCCGGACAAAGAGTGGCAGCGAATTCGGGTTGAGGATGGCAATCGCGAAGGTTGGGTCAAAGGCGGTAATACTGAAAAAGTTGAGGACGAATAGGACTTAGACAAAAATATACTCCTCTCGTTGTGAGGGCCGCGAAGCAATTTCAGTGTGAAAATTGTTCACTAACGCCGGGTTTTTTCCTGTCTTTTGTTTCAAATAGCTATACACATTTTCAACCACAAGTCAAGTTAAATTTATTGACGATATTTGGGATTGCAGTCAGCAGACGCTGAGACTGTAGGTGCGATCGCCTCTGCAAAATCCTGAATTTTTCATAAAAGCTCAGAGGACATAAGGTTTCAATAGCTAAAACTCAACAGAAAAACTCGAAAATACATAATCTTAACTTATGTTATTAATAAGAGTATGTTAAGAAACTTAGCAAAATTTTAAGGTTAGTTGCAAAATGCAGGCTGTTGTCACCGCAGCACAGACAAGAGTGGTAGCTTTGATCCCAAGATGTAAGTTTTCAGCTTAACAACTACCAACAATAAAAATATGTACGATAAACGTCCCGATCGAGATTTGGCTACTGCTGCTGTTACTGCGGCTCTGGGAGCTGGGGTCGTTACCTCTTTTGCGGTGAGCAGAGGGCAAAACCCGCTGGTAGCCATCGGAATTACTGTTTTTGCAGCGGGAATAGCTTTAATTTGCGATCGGTTCGGCTTGATTTAAGCAATGTCGATTTTTTAATACAAAGTCAACTTATCAAAAAATCCCCGTCCTATTTGCAACTAGCAAAGGTGGGGATTTTTATTGGCTCGTTTTTCGGTCGATCGGCGGTACTTTCCTAGACGCACTCGCAACATGAAGAAACCGCGTTTATTAACTAACAAAAAACCTGCGCTTTCAGGCTCTTTCCCAGACAACAAATTAAGGTAATGACAGCCTGCGCGCAAGTCTTGTGGTAATTTCAGCGGCAGCCAGATAAAATATTAGCCAGCACTACCCTAGAACTTATCGTCTTTTGGCCTCAAAGGCTAAGACTATGCCTGCAAACTTTTTTCTTGACACTCGCGTCTTTATAAATAGCGATGCTATCTTGGTTGTTACCTGTAATTATTTTTGAAGGCAAATTTTTTCAAAAACGGGTGCTTCGCGCAAACAGGTAAAACTTAGCCTCGATCGATCCGCAGCAGCCCCAAGCTCAGCTTGAGTTTGCTCCTACACCCCAACCACAATTTCACACTAAAAAGTTATGGAATCCCTCGCCTACCTCGAACTTGCTCTTGTTTGCGAAGCACCCGCAGAGTCGAAAATTTTTGATGCGCCCCAGTGGCAAAACCGATCGACTCAGACTTATATCCGTTTGCTGTCTCTGGCTTTGATGCTGTCGGTTTTGAGTGCAGCCGGTTCGGCTTTTGCTCAAATAGATCCGAGAAACCCAAATTTGCGATCGGTTCAAGACAGGTTGCGGGAACTCGGCTATTTTCCCAGGTCTTCGACAGGTCAACTCGGCCCGGTTACTAGACAAGCTCTGACTAATTTTCAGCGAGACTATCAACTGTCGCTGACTGGCAGGCCCGATCGATCTACTGTGATAGCACTCAACAGTCTTGCCGATGACGATCGACCTTTTAAAACCTCTTTGACAACATACTATACAAACTATAGCGAGCTGCGTTTTGGAGACGCGGGTGCAGAAGTTTCTGCTCTCCAGCACAGATTGAAGCAACTAGGCTACTTCAACACGCATCCCACAGGGAGTTTTCGCGAAGTTACTCTCAATGCGGTTAGATACTTCCAGCGAATTAATCAATTGCGGGTGACTGGAGTTGCTGACAGGCAAACTTTAGCTTTACTGTTTGGTTCCACCAGCCCGATTCCCCCCGTTACCCATCCGGGGGATATTTCGGGAAATGGGGGTTGCAAGGGGCTGCGGTTCGGGGACACAGGAGCGACGGTAGACTTGATCCAGCGGCAGTTAAAAGCTTTGGGCTATTTTGAAGGCGGCGTTGACGGCAAGTTTCGCGAACGCACTCTCTACGCTGTGACTCGTTTTCAGCAAGATTACAATCTGGTTTCTGACGGCTGCGCTGACACTGCTACTTTGACTGCTATCGATGCCCAGATGAGGCAAGCTGAAATTACCTCATGGACTGAGGAAGATGACCAGCAGAGTAATGCCGAAGATTTTCTGGAGCTGGGCGATAGAGGCCGACAAGTAGAATTTGTGCAGCGGCGGCTGCAAGAATTGGGTTATTACAGGAGCCAGATTCACGGTTGGTTCGATCGACCAACTCAAGCAGCTTTGATCCGCTTTCAGAGGGATAGCGGGCTGTTCGGGACTGGAAGGGTCGATCGCAGCACTCGATCGGCTTTGCGGCAAGCCAACAGGCAGGCCTCCGCGCCTGTGCAGCAAATCGCTGCTGGTCTGCGACGGGGCGATACTGGGCAGTGAACCGAGTATTTGGAGCCGAGACCGAGTTTGCGGTGCTGTCGTTTCAGCAGGAACGCAATTTGTCACCGGCGACGGGAATTGCCACTCCGGCGACTTTGGTTGCGCTCCAAAACGGATTACCTGGGCGGGCGGCTGTTCGTGCTGTTCCAATTAGCAGCAGTTTTAACTCTCGATCGAGCATTCAGCAATGACAAAGGCGGCTGCAAGACCTCGGCTTTTACACAGGCCCCATCGGCGGAGTTTTCGATGCTCCGACGAAAGATGCGCTCGATCGAGCTCAGCGCAGTTGCGGGGTCAGCAGCGACGATTTGTTGAGCCAAACTTTTTAGCCCCAGGCTTGCGGACGCTACATCAAAGAAATCGGGTTTCTGGTTTCCGACTCATTCCTGAAATGATGTATTTTTCTGAAGAAACCCGGTTTCTGCGTAACTGCGATCGCACTTGACCTACCCATTTTTGTTAAGACTTGTAACAAGCCGTACTTGAAATGCGAAAATAGTGTACTCTTACTCGATTGAATCCGGGGCGCTGCTGCCGTTCTGGGCGATCGACCTCGGACAAGACCAATTGCTGGAAACCAAAGACGGCCATCCCATCCGCAAAGCTTCGTGGCACACCGTATGAATGGTTAGCTGGCAGTCTAGCAGGTGCAACCCAGACTTTTCAGATTGCTTCATGCCAATTTTCAAAATCGAATCGTTGTTAAATTCGATCGTTCTGTTGCACTGAACGCAGACTAAGTGGTGGTGGTGGTGCGGGTAAGGCTGATTTATTTCATAGTGTTTGTGACCTTCGGCTAGTTCGAGTTCGCGGAGCAGGCTCATCCTTGCCATTAACTTTAAAGTTCGGTAAATGGTGGACAAGCTAATGTTTTCTCCGCGATTTTTTAACAAAGTGTACAAATCCTCGGCGCTCAGGTGATTGCCTTTGGGGAGGTTCTGAAAAACGTGCAAGATGGTTTCCCGTTGGGGAGTCATCCGCCAGCCTTTGTCATTGAGTTCGGATTTGAATGAGGACGCGGTGTAAAGTGCCATAGTGACCCTCTCAAGAAAGTCTGCCTATTGACAATAATACACAACGATCGAGATATTTGCAAATATCGAAGCTTATTGAAAAAAAGGTTGAGGAAAAATTTGGTTTTTGATATTTTTTGAGATAGGACGTACGGTTGAAACCGCGTCTACAAAAACGAAGTCCGCCTCCGCGGACTCAAGAAGATCGCGTAATTTTTACCGCCCGGTCTTCAACCCGCGGAGGCGGGTTTTGTCTGTATAGAAGCGGTTTCAACCGCCCGGTCTTCTTCTTCTTACGGGCAAATTTAAGTCAGAGACTCCAGATAGTCGCGCACGCGGTTGCGGCGCTTGGGTTGACGGAGTTTTTGCAACGCTTTTGCTTCAATTTGGCGCACTCGCTCGCGGGACAAGTCGAGAGCGCGACCAATTTCTGCCAGCGAGTAGGGGTGTCCGTCGCCCAAACCAAAGCGCATCAGAATTACATCCCGCTCTCGGCTGGTCAAATCTGCCAGCAGTTGCTGCAAGTCGCGGTGCAGAGCTTCTCGCATCAGCATTTCTTCTGGGGAGATGCTGGGGGTTTCGAGCAAGTCGCCCAACTCTGTATCTTTTTCGTTCCCCACTTTAGTTTCCAGAGAAACAGAGCGCGGGACTCGCAGCAAAACTTCTCGGACTTGGGGCGCTGTCATGTCCAACTCGACAGCGATATCTTCGATCGTAGCTGTCCGACCTTTTTCTTGAGAAATTTTGCGCTGGGCTTTTTTGATTTTGTTAAGTTTTTCGGTAATGTGGACGGGGAGGCGAATGGTGCGGCTTTGAGTGGCTATAGCCCGCGTAATTCCCTGCCGAATCCACCAGTACGCATAGGTGCTAAACCGATAGCCCCGCGTCGGATCGAACTTTTCTACCGCTCGCTCCAGTCCGAGAGTACCTTCTTGTATTAAATCGAGCAATTCTAAACCGCGATTTTGATATTTTTTCGCCACCGAAACCACCAGGCGCAGGTTCGCCTTAATCATGTGGTCTTTAGCTTCGACGCCTTCAGCTTGAATTCTTTCGATCGCCTCCACCGTCATTTCTGCTAACTCGGCCCACTGCCGCTTGCCTTCGGCCATAATTCGCTTGAGTTCTGGCACGTCAGCGACGCCGGCGGTTAAGGCCCAGCGTTCCAAGGAAGGTTTGTGTCCCAACTGTGCGGACAAGCGATCGCGCACCTCAATTAAATGCACGAAGCGCCCGATCAGCCCTTCTTCTTGGGAGGCGACGGTGGTACGCAATTCCAGCAATTTGATATAGCGCTGAACTTTTTGAGCTTCCGAGACTTCTTCGTCTCTACCCAAGAGACGAACCCTACCGATTTCTTGGAGGTACAGGCGCACTAAGTCTGTAGTGCGGCGGCTGGCATTTTTTTGCAATTTGGCTGCTTGGTCTGCATCCTCTGTTTCTGCTGGGTCTCGATCGATCGGTTCGTCTCCAGCTTCTTCAGCATCTTCATCCAACACATCATCTTGCAAGGGATTGACTCGCAGTTGTTCGTCGAATTCAGCTTCAGCGTAAAAAGAGGTGGCTGGCATAGTGATTTTCTCAGTTGCTCCGGGTGAAAAGATGCTACGCTTAGCGGTTATTTATAATTATGATGCCCACTTTGTTAAGACGAAGCATCACCGCTTTGTGTTTCTTTAACTAACTTTCCTGACTTTTCTGCTGTTGGAGAGATCGAACTTTTGCTGCCCCACTTGTTTTACCAAGATTCTGGAAAATGCTAAGAACTTTCTGATGTAACAGGTTGAAGGCCCGAAAAGTGTGTTGTACTTCTTTGTTTATGTAGCTAGTATAGATAGTGACTGGCTAGAAACAAGTGACGTTAGTCAGAAGTTAAGTTAATCTTCATCACCGATAAGCTGGTTCCCGATCACTTCGGAAAATTAGCCATTTTTTTAATAAAACTTTATATAACTCAGCGCTCTTAATTAAATACCCCGCAGTTGGGCCCAAGTTTAATCCTTACAGAATATCAGCTTCAGAGTTTGTAAAGTCCGCAGTACCGAATTAGCGGCTGACGCAAAAACCGGGTTTCTCGATGTCTTTTGCGTCAGTCAAGAGTTTGAGGAGGCGATCGACCGATAATTGTTTTGCTATTGGCTGCTGGTTCCCGGTTAACATCACGCCCAGAACACCAGCATCAGAAACGGGGTCTTTTGCGCCTTGCCTGCACAGAAAGCGCAGGTTTTTCGTTGCTGTTGACTCGATCGGGTCTTACAGTCCCGGACGCATGGGTGCGTCGAAACCTGGTTTTTTAACCAAAATACTTGATAAAAGCCCTAAATTTCTGTTAAAAAACCCGGTTTCTTTGTGGGCGAGTGGCTAAATCCTATCTTACTGAGAATGTTGCTCTGGGCGCGATCTCAAATCCGGTAGCATCGGAATTAATATTGCCACAGCTTTCGACACCGCGAGTGCCTCAGTCCCTACAATTAATTGCGGTAGGGACACGGCAGTGCCGTGTCCTCTATATCATTCCGATGCTAAGGGATTTGATATGACTTAGCTCAAATTCAAATTGCTAGCGCGGGTAAAGTTTCATCAGTTCCCTCACTTGTTCGGCGTGATACGAACTGCGAGTTAAGGGAGAAGCGACTACTTGCAAGAATCCCAAAGATTCGCCAAACTTTCTCCAAGCATCAAACTGTTCTGGCGGCACAAAGTTTTCTACGTTCAAGTGCTTTTGAGTCGGTTGTAGGTACTGTCCAAGTGTCAAAATATCGCACCCAACAGCACGCAAGTCCTGCATCGCCTCTCGAATTTCGCTGTCTGTTTCTCCCAGTCCCACCATGATGCCGGATTTGGTGTAAACCCCAGGTGCGAGTTCGCGACTTCGCTGCAATAGTTCCAGCGTGCGATCGTACTTTCCTTGCGGCCGCACCTTGCGATAAAGTCGCTTTACGGTTTCGGTATTGTGGTTGAGTACATCGGGGCGGGCTGCTAGAATAATTTCTAAAGCTTGCCAGTTGCCGCACAAGTCGGGAATCAAAACTTCTATAGTTGTATCGGGCATCGCCGATCGCACCGCTTGAATGCACTCGACAAACTGAGACGCGCCTCCATCCGGCAAATCGTCCCGGTTGACAGAGGTAATCACGACGTGGTTGAGTTTGAGCCGCTGCACCGCTTGCGCCAATCTTTCGGGTTCCGTCGGATCTAAAGGTTTGGGCTTTTTCTCAAAATCGATGTCGCAGTAAGGACAGGCGCGGGTACAAGCCGGGCCCATAATCAAAAATGTGGCAGTACCAGCGCTGAAGCATTCGCCGATGTTCGGACACGAAGCCTCTTCGCAAACTGTATTCAGGGATAAATCCCGCAAAATTTCTTTGACGTTGCCGACGCGCTCCCACTGGGGGGCTTTAACTCGCAACCACTGGGGCTTAACTGTCACGTCTGTCTCCGCCTGAGTAGTGTTTTACTAATTATTGTATACGAGCTTGCTCAATTTTGACTCTTATGTGATATGGTAAAAAAATAGTGACTAAATTCGGGATGTAGCGCAGCTTGGTAGCGCACCTCGTTCGGGACGAGGGGGTCGCAGGTTCAAATCCTGTCATCCCGATTATAAAATTAAATTGGATATTCCGCAGCAAGTTAGTTTGTGTTGGGCGATCGTCCGGGTGTGTATATTTGTGGTGCGGATAAATTAGTCGATCGGGCGATTCCCTACGGGATAGCTGCGCTTCACGGGCGTGTTAATTCCCGTTTGGTAAAAAATCAACTGTAGCCACTGTTGTTGCAAAGGGCTTTAAAGTTAATGAGGCGTAAAGAATCAGAGCAGCAGGGGGGAGAGTAAAGAGCAAGTCTTTTCCTTTTCCCTCTCTTGGGATTTGGGACTGTGTTTAATTACACGTACTTGCTAGTGCTTAGAAACTTCCCAAAGTTGAAAACCAGAGGTAAGTATAAATACTGCAATAATTCTTAAATACAAGTTTTTTAAGGTTTACATCTGGAGATAGATGTATCAATAGCTGAATGAGGTTATGATAATAATTAATCTATTGCTAAGTTTTCTAAAGTCACCCAGAAACCGGAGGATATTCCAATGCAAAGAAGTGGCAAAGCCTTCGGCTCCTGCTCTCGCTGCGAAACAGTACCCGCAAAAGAAGAGAACAGCGGAGGTCTATACCTGTGGTTTCCAGTATCGCACACGCTGACCAAAGTTATTTCAGCACTAACCAAGGCTGAATTTGAATTACGGCTGTTAGAAGAAAGCAAGTGTTTGTACATTATTATTGAGGGAATAGCAAAAGAAAAGTTTAACGCCCTAGCATCATCGGTGCTGACAACTCAAGAGTTGAAAGAGACAAAGGTTTTGTGGATGCGCGAAGCTGAACAGCCAAAACTTAGCGATTTTTATCGCAGCACTTCCTTAGACTATTTTATTAATTTGAGTAACTCTGATTGGCTGTTAGATTTATTGTCCGAAGAACGCATTACTACACATTTTCAGCCCATTGTTTATACCTCAGATACTTCTAAAATTTTTGCCCATGAAGCGCTGCTCCGAGGAATTGACGAGCAAGGAAACTTAATTTATCCGGGTCGGATTTTTGCCCAAGCAGAATCAGCAGGCCTAATTTTTCAACTAGATGTTTTAGCCCGGACTCGCGCTATCCGCGAAGCCCATGTTTACGATATCAAAGAACTACTTTTTATTAATTTTTCTCCGACTTCAGTTTACGATCCCGCTACGTGCCTGCGAAGGACAGTACAGGCTATTGATGAATCGGGAATTCCTCACAGCAATATTGTTTTTGAAGTAGGGGAATCTCAGCACCCTCCTGATATGGATCACTTGATTAAGATTCTGAGGTTTTACCGAGAAGCGGGATTTTTAATAGCCCTGGACGATTTTGGCAGCGGTTCTTCTAATTTAAATTTGATGCACCAACTGCGTCCTGATTTTATTAAGTTGGATATGGAATTAATTCGCAACGTCCATCAAGATTATTATAAGGCACTAATTACTGAAAAAATGTTAGAAATTGCCGCTCAATTAGAAATTAAAACTATTGCTGAAGGTGTGGAAACTTTGGAGGAGTTAGAGTGGGTGCGGCAGCGGGGAGCAACTTTTGTTCAGGGTTATTTGATTGCTAAGCCCACTTCTCCGCCGATCGCAGTTACGAGCTATATTGGTGGTGTTGAAGTAGTGCCTATGTCTGCTTAAAATGTTTGCAGTTGCGGTAAAGCACAACTGCAAACGAGTCTTTTAAACGCTCAAATTGCGCCGCAGAAAGCTTTCTAGGGATTCCATTCTCATGCCGTAGATTGATTCCAAGTTTTGCACTTCTTCGGGAGTGCAGAAATACTCGTTACCCAGCAATACGCGCAAAGTTCCTAAGTCTTTTTGAGCTTGAGGATTCAATAAACCCAAGGCATTTCTCACACCATCAAACACCATCAGCGGCGGGTTGATTACCATCGGTTCGCGATTGAATAAGCGTCCAAAAATGCGGGGAATGTCGTCTCTTGTCAGCACATCCGGGCCACCGACTCGCAGAATTTGATTGCGGGCGCCTTCGACTGTTGGCGAGTCTGCGGCAATCTTTGCTAAGTCGTCGGTACTGACAACAGAGGTGCGGTTTTTGCCGTCGCCAATCAGCAGGTAAAGTCCGGTTTCTCGAAATCTTTCTGCTAGCGGTAACAAGCTGGAAGCAAAACCTGCAGGCCGCAAAATTGTATAATTCAATCCGCTGTTTTGGAGGTATTTTTCAACTTCTCGCTTGGCTTTGAATACTGCGGAATCTTCGTATCCTCGATCGACTCCCAGTACCGAAATAAAGACAAAGTGCTGCACTCCGGCTTCTTTGGCGCAGTCGATTAGTTCTATGTTAGCCCGGTAGTGTACTGCTTGAACGTCGCCGCCCGTGCCGTGGGTGCTGATGATGTACTGCACTCCTTGGCAGGCTTTTTTAATATCTTTGTCTTGTTTTAAGTCGCCGATAAAAATCTCGGCGCCTCGGTTTTCTAGTTCTGAGTAGCGAGATGCGAGGCGAACGAATGCGCGGACAGGCTTTTCTTGCTGTCTGATTTCTCGTACAATTCGGCGGCCTAGTGCGCCTGTTGCTCCGGTTACTAAGAACATGATTTTTTGGGGTTGGTTGTTACTTACATATTGCACCTTTGTCAATAACAGGCAAGATGCCTGTTCCACAAAGAGTGAATTTTCTTGTGGGGTGGGCATCCTGCTCGCCCATAAAAGGCTTATTGAGAATGGTGCAATATCTCAGTTATTATTAACCTTATAACTTATAAATCAAATTTCGACAATTACGGGGGCGTGGTCGCTGGGTTTTATTAATTTTCTGGGAGCACTGTCTATTGTACAGTTTTTTGCTTGTTCGTACAGGGGAAAGCTGAGATAATGGTGGTCGATTCTCCAGCCGTTGTTGCGGGGAAATGCGGCGGCGCGGTAGTCCCACCAGCTATAATGACCTCCTTCTGTGGTGAATTTCCGAAAGGGGTCGTTTAATCCTAATTCTATTATTTCTGTGAGTGCGAGGCGCTCGGCTACTGAGAGGCCGACGGAGTTAGCATTGGCTTTGGGATTGTGGATATCTCGATCGTCCGGGACGATGTTGAAGTCGCCGCAAATGCACAGTTTATGGGATTTGTCTAGTGCTATTTTGAGGTATTCTTGCAGCAGTTTAAGCCACTTTAGCTTGTACTCATATTTCTCGCTGCCGACTTCGGAACCGTTGGGAACGTATACGGAAATGATGCAGATATCGTCGATAACCCCGGCTATGAGGCGCTTTTGTTCGTCGAAGCTGCCGGCGGTTTCGGTGCCGAGAATGGGGGCAAATCCGGCGCTGACTTGTGACAGGGGCGATCGGCTAAAAATGGCGACGCCGTTGTAGGATTTTTGACCGGAAATGTAACAGTTGTAGCCGAGGTTGGTGAAGGGTTCTAGGGGGAAGTCTTTGTCGGTAACTTTGGTTTCTTGGAGGCAGAGAACGTCTGGGGAGTTTGCTTGCAACCAGTTAGTAACGTGTTCTAGGCGGCTGCGAATTGAGTTGACGTTCCAGGTGGCGATTTTCATTAATATAGTAATCCTAACGGTGATGTGGGGGGAACCCAAATTCGGATGACTCGGCGGTTGAAACCGCTCCTTGTCAAACAAAGTCCGCCTGCGCGGACTAATAAAAGCGATCGCACCTATTTTAACCTATTTGATTCCCGTTCAACTCACTTGATTTGATAAATGTAAGCATCTTCGATCCACGTCTGATTAATCCGATTATTTGTCAATCTTCTGCCAGATAAGTCTAAATTCCACTTTTGCTGTTCCTGACGTAAGCCCTCAATTAAGTCATGTTTTGGGCTGACTGCTACAAGTGCTGTCCAATCGATTTTCAATTCAGGTTTAACTTCGCGAAAGACTGACAGAATTTCCCCATAAGTTTTAAGAGGCCCTTCGCTATCGTACAGAGGTGAGGTGAGCATCAGCCGCCATGTTTCTGGTTCTGGTGCGTAGTTCCAGAGAGCAGAGTCAACTGATATATTTGCTGCATTTAGAGCGTCTATTAGTCTTTGACCTTCTGCTATTTCGTGACTTAATAATGTTGCTGTAGCCATTGTAAAACTCCGTGAGTGGGGTCAGTAATTGCTAAGTATATATCCAGGGCTTTTTGTTGGCTATGTGTTTGATAGCGGCTTTCTTCTGACCAATCTTTGACCATAGACCATCGAGATGAAAAATTAGGATCTTTTAGGATATCCTTGAATTGTGTATCAAGTTTCGCAACTTTAACCAGCTTTTCCAAATCGTGGGTGTAACTGTCCATAACAGTTTTCTTGTCAGGGAAATCAAATTCCTGAGTTTGCTTGGCAATGCAAGCCTTTAAAGCGCATTCAATGACATAACCGCTGAGGTAGTAAGCACCTGAGTATTGATGATTGTTGAGCAGCACTTCTACTTCTTCAAGTCTAGTGAGTGCTAGGTTCTGTAAATCCAGCCTATTCAAAAGTTTAGCAGACCTCCATAAAATTTGACTATTTTAGCTCTAGTTTAGCGGATTGATAAGCTTATCAGTTTTTGTTCCTGCTTTGGTTTGTTATATACTCTCTGATTACTGGCTCGATCGTAAAGTGCGATCGCCCGTTTTGTTTTACTGTTTCAACTAATGACCGTCGTCCTAAAGATTGCATAACTTTCAAGAGTTCTGGCGGTGATAGTTGCAGGTTTTCTGGTATTTTTGAGATGTCGGCTGGTTCGGGGGTATTGGCTAGCCACGCGATCGCCTGTTGTTCGGATGCGGTTAGGCGATCGCACTGCTGGTGCAGCAGAGATTCTAAGTCTCCTAAGAATAGGGTATCATAGGAGAGGAATTCGGAAACGCTACCGCCGAATAAGTCTTGAATCATAGTTGCCACTATATTTAACCATAGGGGATTGCCTCGGTAAAGGTCGATTAGTTCTGACCATTTCTCCGGTTCTCCTAAAGCTTTTTCTCTGAATATTTCTTGTGCTTCCGGGCCTAAACCGTTGAGTTGCAGGGATTTGCAGGGGCGGTTTTCGCCTTCTAATGCGGCGATTTCTCTGGGTTTTTCCCAACTCAGGAGGATTAAGCAACTGTTGTGGGATGATTCTGTTAGTTGTTTGAAGAATGCGCCGTAATTTTCATATCCTGGTTGATAAGTTCCTGCAAGTTGTCCGCTGCTGAAAAGGGTTTGGATATCATCGAGGATGATGAGACAGCGGTGCGATCGTAAATATTCTAGTAGGGGCAATCCCGCTGCGGTTGCCCTTTCTTCGGGATAGGGGGCGGGCACGGGGGCATCCCCTCTACAGAATTTAATTAAGTCGGTTTGGAGTGATGCCAGCGGTGGAGAGTTGCGGAGACTTCGCCAGATGATGCGATCGAATTCCTGTTGAATTTGTGGGATTAGTTGGAGAGTAAGGGCGGTTTTGCCAATGCCGGATAAGCCGTATATGGTGATGAGGCGGGTGCGGTTTTCCAAAATCCACTGTTTGAGGGTGGTGAGTTCGGATGTGCGGTTATAGAATAGGTTGGGTTCTGGTGCGTCGCCTAAGTCTAAATGTACTTTAGGTTCGCAATTGCTTGTTTTTTCGTTAAATTTATCCTTGTCTTGCGGTTCAGGTTGTGAGACTTCTGGGGAGTGCACATTTTCAGCGGAGATGTTGCCAATATGGATGCAGCCATTCCCGACGAGTGAGACATTCCCAACTCGTAAATTTTCCAGTTTAGCTCTAAAATTGGCTTTACATAATTGCTCATCATCTAATGCAGTTGAGAGAATTTTCCACAATTTGAAGCCAACTTCTTTAACATATTTTTCTGAACGGTGGTGTTCCTGGGCAATTTCTTTATATTTTTGATTGTCCCAAGCGCCGCGCAGTATAGCTTTTTGCAGACTATCTAAGTGTTTTCCTGTAGTAGTTAAAGCTAGATGGTCTGTAAATTTTAAGGCTTCTTCAACGTCCATCAGTCACGCATATGCAAGGGGTTGACCTGATTGTAACCCAACTAAATATGACTTTTTTAGTAGCAACCAACTAAATGTGACTTTTTATGACCTAGTTGGGATAGAAAAAACTACTAAATATGACTTTATATGGCTTGAAAATTTTTGGCAATTAGGAAATAATTTATACTTAAAGCAGAAAATGTTAGGCTCAGCGCTAGTTGTATCTACCTGTTATGACACAACCGAATATTCTGGAACTCGCGAAACAGGGAGATGCAAAGGCGATCGCGCTTCTGCTGAACCGCCAGCTACAAGGCAAGGGCATCACCGCCGCAGCTTCCCTTAAGGATGGTTGTTTACAGGTGATGCTGGAAGCGACCGAAGCGCCTAGTCAGCAAGTCTTGGCCCCGTGGGTGAGTAAGTCGATCGCTGGTTTGGGGGCTGCATCGATTGAGAAAGTGAAGGTTTACGGGCGACAGACGGGCGCGAAGGTGCCGGCGTGGAGTCAAGAGTTTGAAGTGGCGGGGCAAAAGTTGCCTGTTACGGATGTTACAGAGGTGCGGGCAAGTTCTAGTGAAAATACGGAGTCAAATCAGCTTAGTTTGAAGGAACGGGCTAAGCTTGGGGATGTGGAGGCGATCGCATCTCTGTTAAATCTGCCGTTGCAAAATAAGGGAATTAGTGCGACTGCGAGTTTGCAAGATGGTTGTTTACAGGTGATGCTGGAGGGCGAGCGGGTTCCCGATGAGGAGGTTTCTATCAGGATTGTCCGCAGGGAGTTGACGAATTTGAAGGCGGGGGCGATCATCGCATCTGTGAAGGTTTATGGGCAGCAGGCGGGTGAGGATTTGCCGGCGTGGAATCAAGAGTTTGAGATAGTAGCACAAGCGCAGACCATACAACAAAATAATAATGTTAAATTAAACAATCACCATAACACCATTGGAGATTTTAACATAGTAAGGGCAATATTCCTTGCTTTTTTTATGATATTTATGTTCCTTGTGTTCATAAATAATTGGTTGTTGGCCATTATTATATTGATTTTAGGTGGTTATGTTGTGACAAAATTGCCAGGGCAACCTCTTGCCAACTTTCAATCTATAGGGAAATTGCTCGGCTCTAATGATTTAGTGAAAGAAGCAAAATCAAAGTTTAATATCACAACTGAGAGTTCTACCACTATTAAACAAAAAAAAGTCACTCAATCCACACAAAAATTGATAGCAGATGGTTTTCAAGAAATAGCAAGGAACGGAGACTTAGGTGCGGTTGCTATCTTGATTCAACAATCTCTTGCTGCTTATGAAGTTCATGTAGATGCTGAAATGCAGTATGGCGTAATGCTCTGGTTAAAGCTGAAGTCTGACATAACTTTAGATTCCCAAACCTGCTTAAATGTGGTTGCGAGAATACTAAATAACATTCAATTACAAAAATTTGTTTTGGTGAGAATTTCTCAAGTTAATTCCAAGAATCCTAAAAAGCAAGCTTGGAACAAATATTTGGTTTTCAAAGAAGGGCAGTTCATTGATAACACGAAAGCAGTCAATCAGATGACTGGTGCTTTTGGTGCAGCAGTTGTTGTTGTATTACTCTTCGTGTCGGTTATGTACAAACCTACTTCTACTACTTCACCCTCAGTTGTTTCTTCTTCCTCAACTTCTGGCTCAACAGCCCCTCGAACTTTTCTTGGTAAAAGTAAAACAGGATATGAGCTTTGGGCTTATAAAAACTGTGTCTATGTCAAAGGACTTACGGAAGGTGATTTAGCGCGTCTCAATACTGATATATCGGGTTTCAAAGATGCAGTCAAAGCAGAGACTGGCTATAAATGCGTTCTGTTTGAGTAGGATAAATAACCAGTTATCTTGGATTTTCAGTTGATACTGCTGTCTTTATGGAAACCCGATCGCCCTTCCTTTCCCAATTTGTCAAAAAGCGCGTGAAGCGAAGCTATCCCGTAGGGAATCGCCCCTCGCCTGTGTTTTTCAAAAAAGCCACGAAAATCCCAAGCCTTCGTGCCGTTTCGGTTGAGAATGCACTATTTTAGACCGACCTAATCCATTCTTTTTTAAACCTTCTGACTCAAGTGCAACTCACCCACAATCGGTAATTCAAATACATTACTCTCTCGCAACCGCTTTGAGAAAAACATAACTTCCAGATTTTCAATTTCTTCCGTGTCAGGATTGAGACGAGCCACAATTCCATATTCTAGTTCTTGCGATTCTTGTTCTGCATAAGGTGAACATTTATTGACGTACAAAATATCCCCAATAGCATCGTATTTAAAAGTTAGTTTTTCTGCCATATTATCTCTCCTTGGGTAACATTTTTGGTTAAGTAAGCTGTCACGATCCAATAGCGCTCTCTGGGAACTGTATCATTCACAACAGCTACTACAACATACCTACTCTTGCGACCCTTACCAGACTGCTGTGAAAATAGAAGAGTATTGCCGAAACGTAAATCACATCGAACCTCATCTGGGTCAGCTAGAGTTTTAGCAATTCTTTCCTGATAAGATGGTAGCAAATCGGGATGTGTATCGACAATATGTAGTTCTCGCTCTTCAGTGAGTTCAACCTCGCTATCGAGATATGGACAGAAAAATTGTGTTGTCACATTCCTCCATTCTTGCCAGTCCTAGTTACCTAACTTTTAGATTACCATAATTACCTGACAAGTTTAGCGATCGCCCTTCCTTTCCCAACTTATCCCAAAGCGCGATCGCCTTTACTCAGGCAAAGTTAAAATAGTTGTAGCCTCAGCCAAGAGTTTACACTTGACTTTATTATTTTCCCCCTCAATAAGACAATGAGCTGGATTATCCTGCAAGGGATCGTGGCGGATAATGAAACCTAAAGAACGGGCATATCCTGCTACCAACACACCCACTTTTGTAGTGTCAGGATTTCTCGCACCAGCTAAAATTTCCTGCGGAGTTGTTAGCCTCGCCAACTCAACTGAGATACTGTTATCAGGTTTTCCTCTAACCTGGAAGCAACTGATTTTACAGTACCCTCCTCATAAAGATGTACATTAGGAATTCGACGATAAAGAATATCATTGTCTGCAATTTCTTCTAGCATTATCTCATCCTGACTTATGGAATCAATAGCTGAGACAACACATTCAGGACTTCAGATAATGATACCTCGTTTTTCTCCTCAAACGTTCTCTCGCTTCCTTCACCCTTGATTAGCAAATAGCTGAAACTCATATCAGGCTTAATTTCCACTTCTAGATTGCCGTGTGGGCTTCGCCATTCCAGTTGTAGGCTACCATTAGCAATTGGTGCTGCATCATAGGGTAAAATTAGATCGCCAACTAAAGGCGAAAGAGAGTATTTGATATGAATAAGCAACTGACAGGCTTTTACAAAAGCAACGGGCGAAACGGGCAATGCACCATAAGAATCCCAGTCAGGTTCCAGTTTGGTAAGTTGCGTCAAACGCTCTAATATTGAATCTAAGGAAACATCAGTTAATATTGCTTGAGACATGGCTTTTATAAGAAAAATATAAAATATTATAGCATAGTTATTGCTGACAATATCCCTATTATTTGGAAATCAGTGCTTACTTATAAAGATTATGATTCGGATCTAGCCAAACAATATAAAATATATCCTCAATAAAAAATCAATGCACTCGACCGTGTTCGTTAGTTGAAAGAGAAAACTGATAAGGAATTGTTACCAATTCTTTTTCATTCGGGATGCCAAATCCATTCGGTTCTGTTGTTTCTCGCCACTTAATCGGATGACAGCGAAGAGATTGACTGCGATTCATCTTGATCTCTTGTGCCGTTAATGTCGATAAATCGCGCAATCTTTCCAAAAAAACGGTAAAATAATTCGGCTCGCGATCGCAAATTGAAAATTTTTCATTCTGGGTTTGCAGGTACTTGAAGGAAAACCCCAAGCCTTCGGGCGGTTTCGGTTGAGAAGGGACAATTTTAGACTGAGGTTTCTTCTTTGACACGGGCCGAATAATATTTTTTCATCGATTCTTGAGAAATAATGGCATGACAAGATTCGTCTCTCGGCAAATCCCCTCTCGCTTCCAGCCAAGGCATTTCACTGCAAATCATTCGTTCCAAAGTTTCATCATCATACTCAAAATATGCCTCAGCAACTTCTTCGATAAATTGCCGAATTTTTTGGGGAAGTTTCGGTTGTTCGATTTTCTCTGCAATTGGTTCCCAGCTAAATTGGCATTGATACTTCTCTAATAAATCAGGAATAACCGGCCCGTGAATCCAGGCTTGAAAATCTGCATCAAAGAGTGGCTTACCGTAAACTCCTAAATGCCAAGCTTGAGCGTAATACATTAGTTTTTGTAGCTTGTAGACGTTGATTGCTACATCAGTTTGCGCTGCCAACCAAATGAAAGCATTTGCAATATCTCGATCGTTCAATTTGTCCGAATTAGCTGGAACCGCGACAACTTTCAGTTGACCTTCGCCTATCTGTTCCAAGAGTTCAGAAACTGACAAGTTAAATTCTCCGGCTATTTGCTCAACTCTTTCCCAGACTGGAGAACTTACAGTTATTTGATATCCATTTGTTATTGAGTTAGCTTGAGTCATGGCAGTCCTTAAAGCTGACTTAAATAATTGTAGCAAACAGTAATGTTCTTGTGGGGCGGGAACTCCGGCCCGCCCCTACTGGATTTCTGCTGATTTAGCCGGACATGATATTAACCGTTTCCTAACTTACATATTGCAGCTCAGATCCCCAGATAATTGACTGAAACGCGCATTTTCCCGGTAGTCTACCGGACAGTCAATCACGCAGGGGACATCTTGAGCAAGGGCTTCTTTCAGAATCGGAATTAAATCCGTTGCAGCTTCCACGCGATAGCCTTTTAAACCCATACTTTCGGCAAATTTTACAAAGTCTGGATTGCCAAATTTGATGAAATCTGAATGACCAAAATAATCTTGCTGCTTCCATTCAATTAACCCGTAACCGCCGTCATTAAAGATGAGAGTAACAAAATTAGTACCGACTCGCAAAGCAGTTTCTAACTCTTGGCAATTCATCATAAAACCGCCGTCTCCGGTGGCTGCTACTACTTTGCGATCGGGATAAACGAGTTTTGCAGCCACCGCACCCGGAATCGCAATTCCCATCGCCGCAAATCCGTTGGAAATCAAACAGGTATTCGGGCGATCGCAGTGATAGTGCCGCGCGATCCACATTTTGTGAGCTCCCACATCAGATATCACAATATCTTCCGGGCCCATGACTTGCCGCAAATCGTAAATGAGTTTTTGCGGCTTGATCGGGAAACCGTCGTCGGCTGCATATTGTTCGTACCCCGCGCGGATATCCGCCCGCAATTGCTTAGCAAAAGGGTCTGTTTTCTCCATGCGATCGGCACGCTGCAAAATTTCATTTAGTGAATCAGAAATATCCCCCACAACTTCTACAGTAGGAATATAACTGCTGTCAATTTCTGCGGGCAGAGCTCCAATGTGAATAATCGGAATTTTGCCGTCAGGATTCCACTTTTTCGGGGAATATTCAATCAAATCATAGCCAACTGCAATCACTAAATCCGTTTCTTCAAAAGCACAGCTAATGTAATCCCGTTTTTGCAATCCCGTCGTCCAAAGTGCCAAAGGATGAGTGTAAGGAATTACGCCTTTCCCCATGAAAGTATTAGCTACGGGAATATTTAATCGAGTAGCAAATTCTGTCAAAGCATCGCTGGCGTTAGCCCTAATAGTGCCATTTCCTACTAGAAGCAAAGGACTTTTTGCCTTGGAAATTGCGACAGCAGCTTTATTAAGACTTTGGTAAGCACCAAAAGTTTTTTCGCGGTTGTCTTTGGTGAGCGGATTTCCTTCCACAGGCATTGCTGCGATGTTTTCTGGCAAGTCAATGTGAACTGCCCCCGGCTTTTCGCTTTGAGCTACTTTAAAAGCTTTGCGGACAATTTCTGCCGTCGTACTGGGTCGGACAATTTGAGCATTCCACTTAGTAACTGGCGCAAACATGGCGACCAAATCTAAATATTGGTGCGATTCTATGTGCATTCTATCTGTGCCGACTTGTCCGGTAATTGCTACTAGAGGAGCGCCGTCTAAGTTAGCGTCAGCAACGCCTGTCATTAAGTTAGTTGCGCCGGGCCCCAAGGTAGACAAGCAAACGCCGGCTTTGCCTGTGAGGCGGCCGTAAACGTCGGCCATGAAGGCTGCGCCTTGTTCGTGGCGAGTAGTAATAAATTTAATTGAAGAGTTTCTCAGGGCTTCTAGAACTTCGAGATTTTCTTCTCCGGGAAGTCCGAAGACGTATTCGACGCCTTCATTTTCTAAACATTTGACCAGTAGTTGAGCTGTGTTCATTTCCATTTTTTTCTCGATTAATGGGGATTTGTTCTCTTTTTCAACAGCTCGCAAAAATACTAATTTTGATTTTTTAACCGATGATTCACGGGCGGGACGCCCCTGCCACAATCAATACAGATTATTAATTGAGATTTTTTCGAGCTGTTGATAGAGTGGGATATTATTTTACCCACACTGTTTTAATGTTAACAAATTCGTGGATTCCTTGGATGCTCAATTCGCGTCCGTAACCGGAGCGTTTGATGCCGCCGAAGGGTAATTTCGGATCTGATTTTACTAAACCGTTGATGAATACGGCGCCGGCTTCTAGTTCGGAAATCAACCGATCGCTCTCTGAGTTTACCGCAGTCCAAGCTGTCGCTGCTAAGCCAAAGGATGTACTGTTGGCGAGGGCGATCGCCTCATCGATGCCTGCAACCCGGAATACTAAAGCTACTGGCCCGAAAAATTCTTCTTGACGCGCCGCAGCATCCGGGGGAATGTCTGCCAGAATAGTTGGCAAGTAGAAGTTACCGCCATTCTCTGACAATGGGCGGCCGCCTGTCAAAAGTTTGGCTCCCGATTGGATGCAAGCTTGCACTTGATTGTCCAATTCTTTGAGAATTGTGGGGGTAGCCAAAGGGCCGATATCGGTTTCGGGCAACATCGGATCGCCTACTTTTAATTGCTCGAATTTTTCCACAAATCCTTTGATGAATTCGTCCGCGATTTCTTCTGCTAAAATAAAGCGTTTGGCAGCGACGCAAGATTGACCGTTATTCAGCATCCGCGATGTGACAGCAGTTGATAAAGCTGCTGGTAAATCGGCGCTGGACATGACAATAAATGGGTCGCTTCCTCCCAATTCCAGTACAACTTTTTTCAAATTTTTGCCCGCATTTGCTGCCAAACTTTCACCCGCTGATTCGCTACCGGTGAGAGTTGCTGCTTTGATGCGATCGTCCGCAACTATATTAGCTACCTTGTCGGCTCCCACTAACAATGTCTGAAAAACACCTTCGGGAAAGCCAGCTTCCGCGAAAATTTCTTCGATTTTCAAAGCACACTGCGGTACGTTGGAAGCGTGTTTGAGCAAGCCGACATTGCCCGCCATCAGCGCCGGCGCCGCAAACCGGAAAACTTGCCAAAATGGGAAATTCCAGGGCATGACGGCCAAAATAGCGCCCAGCGGTTGGTAGCGGACAAAGCTGCTGCTAGCGTCGGTGGTTGCCGGCACGTCTGCCATAAATTGAGCAGCATTTTTCGCGTAGTAGCGGCAAACTAAGGCGCATTTTTCCACTTCGGCGATCGCCGATTTGAGCGTTTTGCCCATTTCCAAGGTTATCATTTCAGCGTAAATTTCGCGATCGCGCTCCAAGAGGTCCGCAGTTGTCTGCATCCACAGAGCTCGCTGCTCAAAGGGCAGGTAGCGGTATTTGTTAAAAGCTTGCTGTGCTAATTCCAGCTTAGCTTCTATTGCCTCATCCGCGATCGGATCGAAAGTTTTCAGAGTTTCTCCCGTTGCCGGGTTGATAGTAGCAATAGCCATTGTTTCATCTCCTGCATGATAAATACAAAACTCCCTGCTAGTTTTCAAGCTAGGTGGGGAGTTGTATCAAAGTATTACAAAATGGGAACTTGCCAGCCACGTTTTCAGGTCTTGCCAATTTGCAAGTGTCAGATTTGTTTAAATCTCTCTACTTTTAATTATAGTCCAGAATCTCGATCGCAAATCTTAAGAAAATTCGTCTTTCGGATATTTTGTACCATTCTCGCTTAACAGGCTTTCGGGCCTGTTCCACAAAAGTTAAATGTTCTTGTGGGGCGTCCCGCCCGCCCCTGAAAGCTTTATTCACAATTAATGGTGCAAGAGGGATGAAATATCTTGTGGGGTGTCCCCCCGCCTTGCATTCTCAACCACAAAAACCGTAGGGTGCGTCGCCATCAAAAATCCTCAAAAAAAGCGAAAATCTCGCAGCGACGCACCTTACTAAATATTTGTGCGCGTAAACTCTGCCGTCTCAACCACAAAAACCGTAGGGTGCGTCGCCATCAAAAATCCTCAAAAAAAGCGAAAATCTCGCAGCGACGCACCTTGCAAGAATTAGGCATAAGGTGCGTCGCCATCAAAAATCCCAAAAAAGAGCGAAAATCTCGCAGCGACGCACCCTACGATAATTAACTATTCCTCTCCCTCAAACCGATTTTTCCTCAATGTAATTCTGCACGTAAGACTGATAGTAATACCTGCTGCCTTTATCGTTATTCGCCACCATTCCCAACAGCGGAATCCCCGCCATTTTCAAATCTTCAAAAGCCAACAACAGCGCCTCCCGCTCAGTTTGATTCAGCCCCACTACCAACATCAATCCGTTAGTGTGAGCCGCCAACAAATTCGCATCCGCCAAACCCAAAAGCGGCGCAGTATCGTAAATAACCAAGTCAAAATGACTTGACAAAGCTGCCATTAAATGCTGCATCTTTCTGGAAGAAAGCACCTTTGTGGGATCGGGAGGAACCGGGCCGGAAGTTAACACAAACAAATTTTCATCGCGGGGCGATCGCAAAATCAACTGTTTCACATCCACATCATCCGCGATCGCATTGTGCAAGCCTTGCCAGTTTGGCAAACCCAGCATTTCGTGCACCTGCGGGCGTCGCAAATCCGCATCCACCAACAGCACTTGCTGGCCCATTGCAGCCGCCGCCCGCGCCAGATTTACCGCCACAGTAGACTTACCGTCAGCTACTTGACAAGAAGTAATTACACAAGAATTGATCGGACTATCAACATTGAGTAAGCGAATATTAGCATTGAGCGATCGAAAAGCTTCTTGAAAAGCATCCGTCGGCATCGGCGAACTTGCCACATCCACCGAACTTGTCTCAGCAGGAGGAAGCCTCAAAATTTTATCGCTAGCAGGAATTACCCCCAACAAAGGCAGCCGAATCGAATGTTTCACATCCTCTGGAGTGTGGAAAACCGTTTTATTCTTAAACCTTTCCGCCAACTGCGCCGCCAGCATACCGAACAGCAAACCAGCCAATCCCCCCAAAGCCAAATTCAAAGGCATAATCGGAGCAACAGCCATCAACTCGCCATTTTTGTAGCGCGGAATTTCCGGGTTAGCAATAACTTCCCAAGCCACCTCTTTTTTACCCACAGCTTCAAGCTGCAAAGCTTGCTGTTTGGCCAGCAAACTATTCAGCGTATTGTCAGTCAACTCCGCCTCGCGTTGCAAATCCCCATAGCGCCGCAAAATTACCGGGAATCCTTGAGAATATTCACTCAACTGCTTTGCAGCTTGTTCCAAAACTTGATTCCGCACTCCCAAAACTTGAATAGAATTAGCAGTACCGATAAACTGTTCAATTAACTTAATCCGCACCGGATCTTGAAAAGCCAGCACTTGCGAATTTACCTTAGCTAAATCAGTTCCCAAAACTTGTTGGGCTTCTGTTTTCAACAAAGGAATCAGGTTTTTGCGCTGTTCTCGCAACAGTTGCAGTTGAGGACTTTGGTCTGTATACGTAGCCGAATTAATCGCAACTTGCCCTTCTAATTGCTGCAATTGAGTCAGCATTGCTTGATAGCGGGGAGCTTGACTCAAAGCCGAGGCCATCAGCGCTTGTTGCTGGTTCAATCCGAGCTGATTTTGCAGGTTAGAATAGAGGAATCTCTGCTGGTTGAGCTGCGTTTGCGCGTCCAATCTTTGCGCTTGAAGTTGGCTGATTTGCTGCGCGAGTTGTTGGGTTTGAATTTGCGGGTCGATGAAATTGTACTGCTGCCGCAACTTTTGAATTTCTGTTTGCAGAGCTTGTTGGCGTTTTTGCTGGTTGGGAATTTGCGATTTCACAAAATCCAGACTCTGGCTAATTTGAGTTCTGGTATCTTGCACGCTGTAGTTGCGGTAGCCTAGCGCCACTTTTTCCAAAACAAACTGAATTTTTTTCGGATCATAATCCCGATATTTAACTTCGATAATCTTGGTATTCTTAAAGCGATTAATTGACAGCCTGGTTTGCTGGGAAAACGGCAGATAATCTGCTTTTTGGTTCAAAAGATAGTTGTAATTAATTTCCGAATATTTCGCCTGCAACTGTTTGATAATCGGCGACATTACTTGCGGGCTTTGCAAAACTTGAATTTGCGATTCGTAGTCAAAGCCGGTACTTTCTGGCGTCGCGGGGGCTGCGGGTTGCAGTTTCAGCTCGCCGGAGTAGACTTTCGCTAAAGTATTTTGCGTCACAGCGGGTTCTACTAATAATTGAAAGCGCCCTTCGTACTCGCTTTTTTGATTCAGCGTCCAGGCGAAAACCCCCGTGGTCACTGCCGCTGCTACGCCGATGACTAAGATGGAGCGACTGCGGCAAACTTCCCAAAAACTTAACTCTTCTTCTTCTGTTTTGTCCCTGTATAAAAATTGATCTTCTTCATACAGTACAGAAGATATGTTTTGCTGCCCAGCGGCTTTTTTAGTGTTATTAAACAGTGCTAATTGAGATTTTTTCCCTGGTTTCATTTGATTTCTACAACTTATTAGTTTAAACATCTGTACGGCTGGCGCAGTTTCACAAACCGGGTTTCTGACTAAATATTTCGTCACCAAACCGAAATTATTGCTAGAAACTGGGTTGATGATGCCTTCGCGCTAGTCTATTCACATCACCGAAAAATATCGAACAACCGAAATATTCCTAACAGCGGGCTTAAAGGAGCGAGAGTCCCGCCTACATTATCCGAGAACGCAGCGCGGCCCGATCGCCTTACCATAATTACATCATTATTTTGCAGTTTGGGATTAGTTTCCTCATTGGCTGTTGCGGAAAAATTAACCTTAACAGTTAGCCGCGAAACAGTGCCGTTAGGATTGAGGCGAATTAAATCCACCGAATCCATTTCGGCCCGCCCTTTATTAAACCCTCCCGCTGCTACTAGCGCTTGATTTAAAGTAGTGTTGGGCAAGAGCGCAAAAGCTCCCGGTTTCACGACTTCTCCCACAAGACTTACCTTAATCGTATCCGGTGAAAAATTAGAATTAGCCACTTGTGAGCCTTCGGCTGCATCGAGATTTTCGGCTTTGGGAACGATTACCGTATCTCCCTGTTGCAGCGCTAAATCTTGGGATACATCTCCCCCTTCCAAAAGTTGCCACAAATTCACATTAATAATTTGTTCTGTACCCGCCCGCGTCAGGCGGCGAACTTGTATTTGTCTGATATCAGCTACGGGCGTAATGCCGCCCGCCATTTTAATTGCCCTCGTTACAGTTTGCTGCAAAACAGTTTCCCCGCCGTTTGTTTCCCTAGCAGCAAACAAACCAGAATCTGCACCCATTTCATTCTCTTGTACCCTACTTTGAACATCTCTTGCCAGAGTATAAGTACCGGGACGACTTACTTCGCCCACCACAGCAATATTAATTGGTTGAGTGCTTTGTCCGGTAATATTAGCTACTGCTAAAGTCGGTGCTTCTTGGCGGTTGAGGCTAGTTACAGTAGGAATAAATATAGTATCGCCGTCGCGCAAAGTCATATCAGCCCGCAAATCGCCGTTTTGCAATAATTCCCACAAATCCACACTAATAATTTGTTCCGGTGCGTTGCGCTGGGGGCGGCGGATTTTGATTTGCCGCACGTCTGCTGACTGGGTAATTCCGCCGGCCATTCGCAGAGCCCGCGATATCGTTGGCATTTGAGTTCCCATTTGCTCTGCTGTGCCTCCGGGGCCTGCTGCTGAGGATATTGTATAGGCTCCGGGGCGGTTGATTTCGCCCGCGATCGCAATTTGCAAAGGACGCGGCGCCAGCAGTTTTAGCGTAATCCAAGGACGTTTGAGGTATTTGCCGTATCGCTCTTTCACAACATTAGAAGCTTGTTCTAAGGTCATTCCTGCCACCGAAAGGCTGCCAATTAACGGCAAACTCAAGGAACCGTCGGCCTGTATTTGGTGTTGACCGTTGGGCCCGCTGTATTCCGGGACGTTGAAAATGTCCATTTGAATGCGATCGCCCGCGCCCAAAGTGTAAACTTCCGATCGTACACTCGAAGGTGCACTTGCCGGAAATCCCGGAAATCCAGGTACTGGTACGGGAACCGGAGAACCCGAAGCAGGAGGAGGAGGAGGAGGCAAAAACTGAGCCGCCGCCGGAGATGAACCCACCGCCGCCAGCACTGACACTGTTAAACAGTTGACAATTAAACCTTTGACAGTATTGAGTTTTGAATAGTTTTTCACCACCATCGATTTTTGCCCCTATCCTGTTCCAACCCCGCCAACCTCAAATGTAACCCAACTCTTCTAACTTCCTCAGAACTTTTTTAACACTCTCTTCCACACTTTCTCGCTCTGTGTAACAAATAATCTCAGGATTGAGCGGTTCTTCATAAGGATCGTCAATTCCCGTAAAACCCTTAATTTCTCCTGCTCTCGCCTTAGCGTACAGCCCTTTGACATCGCGACCTTCGCACACTTCTAACGGCGCTGTGACATATACCTCAACAAAATTTGGCTCGATTGCTCTAATTTCGTCGCGAATTGATCTGTAGGGGCTAATAGCTGCCGTAATTGCCACAACTCCATTGCGGCTGAGTAGGTTCGCTACAAATCCAATCCGCCGAATATTAGTATCTCGGTCTTCTTGGCTAAATCCCAAACCTTTTGACAAGTTGGTGCGAACGACATCTCCATCCAATATTTCAACTTTGCAACCTCTTGCCTTCAATTCGGGTTCGAGAGCTTTGGTGATAGTTGTCTTGCCGGAACCGCTCAGCCCGGTGAACCACAAAATAAAACCTTTTTCCATTTTCAATTGCTTGGTTAGTAGTGAATAGTGGGGAAATTACGCGACGTATTATTTTACTGTCGCGGTTCCCCATTTTCTGATTCTTTTTGATTTGAGATGCAATTTTACAACAATAGTCCTGGACACAAAAACCAAAGAAACCGGGTTTTTTTGAGTTTTACGGACTGTAACGAAGTATTATCGGAAAAAACCCGGTTTCTGACCACCTGTGTGTAAGTTCTAAGAATCTTAAATCTGCAATGGTATTCCCCATGTCTGCAACCTTAAAAGCAGATGTTTTGGTAGTCGGTGGTGGCACTGGCGGCACCGCTGCGGCCGTGCAAGCAGCCCGCCGAGGTGCCAAAACTATTTTAGTCAGCGAATTCCCCTGGCTGGGAGGAATGCTGACGGCTGCCGGCGTTTGTGCCCCCGATGGCAACGAATTAGCAGCTTTTCAAACCGGTTTGTGGGGCGCGTTTCTCCGGGAACTCCAGCAGCGACAGCCGGGAGGTTTGGATTGGGGCTGGGTCAGTTTTTTTACTTACGATCCCCGCACCGGTGCTGAAATTTTTGCTGATTGGGTTAAATGTTTGCCGAACTTGCAGTGGATTTCTGGACAAACAGCTCAAGATGTGCTACTGGAAGGATCTCGCATTTCAGGCGTCCGGTTTGCCGATTTTACGGTGGCGGCCAAAATCACTTTGGATGCAACGGAATTGGGAGATTTGCTGGCTTTAGCGGAGGTTGGGCACCGCTGGGGTTGGGAATTCCAAGCCGAGTGGGGAGAACCCAGCGCGCCGATCGCTCCCAATGATCTCACAGAGCGCTATTCGGTGCAAGCTCCGACTTGGGTGGCAATTATGCAGGATTTTGGTAACGGTGCTGTGGCGCCTAAAATTCCCGCGCCGCCTGTTGACAATCCCGATCGATTTATCGGTGCTTGGGACGGTTACACTCCCGAACAATTTCTCAGTTACGGCCGACTTCCGGGGGGATTGCTAATGATTAATTGGCCGATTCGAGGTAATGATTATGGTGAAGGGGTCGATCGACTAATTAAATCTGAAGCATCTCGACAAGAATTCCTCCAAGAAAGTCTGTGGCACAGTCAAAGTTTCGCCCGCTGCATTCAAACGCAACTCGGCCGCCGCTACGGCCTAGCAGAGAATATTTTCCCGATTTCAACGATCGAAAATCAACAAAATTCTTCCCTTCTTCCTTCCTTTGCCTTACATCCTTACTACCGAGAAAGTCGCCGCTTGCGAGGGATAAGTACAGTCACAGAACAAGATATTTTGCCTGTTGTCGGCGGAAAAGTCGCGAAGTTGCCGATAAATTCGGAGGGCATTTGTGAAACAATTGCGATCGGCAACTATGCCAACGACCACCACTATCCCAGTGGCGACATTCCCTTGCAGCCCAAATCGATCCGCTGGGGCGGCCGCTGGACGGGAACTCCGTTTACCATTCCTTACAGCGCGCTAATTCCTGCGAGTGCAGACGGTTTGCTAGTCTGCGAAAAAAATATTTCTGTCTCTCACATCGCCAACGGTGCAACTCGCTTGCAACCGACGGTAATGAACATCGGACAGGCGGCGGGGATGGCGGCGGCTTTGTGCGCGGAATCTGGATGTCAGCCGCGGGATTTGCCGGTCAGAGTTTTGCAGGAAGCTTTGCTGCAAGATTCCGAGGCGAGTGCGGCGGTTATTCCTTTATTTAATTTGACACGGGGGCGATCGGACTGGCTCGATCGGCAGCGCTATTATCTCGATCGACCTCAAGCATATCCCGCAAGCGGCGAATGTCAGAAGTCAGTAGAAAAACAAAGCAGTAAAACAGCAAATACCCACAGCGAGTTTGCGGGCATTTTCCGCCGCCTCGGCGCACAAGACTGGACAATAACGCTGACAAGTCCCGCATCCCTAGCCGGCCAAACTTGGCAACTCGTGACTTTGGACTGGGAAACCGACAGATTTTTACAGAGTTGCGAAACCGAAAAGCCTCTTACAGTAAGGGGCAGACTGAATTTTGCCGGTGCTTGGCTGCTGGCGGGATCGGTAAAATTGAAGGGGTGAGGTTTTTTGCACAGATCCGAAAATTGGCCAGAAATCTATCCTGATCGATCGGGGCAAGTCCGTATCAGGTAATAGACACTGACACGGATACTACCCATGCAAACCTACACTGCAATTGCTTTACTGAGCCTGTTGGGCATTACCTTGAGTGCCAGCGCTGCTAAAGCTTTTGAATCTCCAGTTCAAATGCTCGAAACTGCCACCGCCCAATATATGTTGTCAGCCCAAACTCAACAAAAGGGCGAGCGCGGTCCTGAGAGGGGCAGCGGACGCAGGAGTTTTTCAGAGCCTAATGTTTACACTCATCCCCTACAAGATTTCTAATCGCACTCGACGCCGGCGAGTGTCGCAACTGACTTGGTTCGGGCTGTTGATTTCGATCTATCAAACTGATTTTCTGGGATTCTAGTTTTTCGGGTTTAAAAAAGTAGCCTAAAAATCAAGACAAGTCTTGATTTTTCAGACTTTGACGAAAGCAAGCAATAATCGTTATAAACTGGAGAAACGCTTGATTAGTGCGGGAAGAATAAAGCTGACTGGGCGTAAAAACCACAGAAACACACTCTTGCTCAAACTAATCCTCAAATAACCAAATATTCCAAGTCCTCGGCTAATCCGGGCAGTCTCTAACTGGGAAGATTAGGCCAATCTGAGCAATCAGGAAGCTTATAGCACTTAGTCTAGGCTAAACATAAACTGCTAAGTTTGATTTACAGATTTCTGTAAGTTTTTAGAAGCGGTTAAACGGCAACTGCAATAATTTGGTTGACAATCTTTCGGAGATTTTTTGTGTGTGATATATGTTAGCATATAAACCGGGAACCGCCATCTACCTAGAGATAGACTCTAGTATGTGGCGGTTTTGTCTTGAAAACGCTTCGGCTCTCCCCAAATTCCCCTCTCCCCCTCGAACATAACAGATAATCTTTCGCTTCGAGCAAAGCCGATCGGCTTGGCTCGCCTCAAATTCCTCCGATCGCAATACTTATTTACATTTGACCCCCCACAGGTGGGGTTTAATTTTCAACGGCTGCACTATAATAAACCTGCGATAACTAACTTATATATTAGGTAAACGCTGAGTGCAGAGGGTGCAGCACTCGACTTAAATTCGCCAATAAGAAGCACTTATTCGGTGTCGATCGCCTTTAAGCCAATGCCCCATCGATCGATCGGGAAATTAACTCCCCTAAATATTAGGGTAGCTGGCAAGCTTTCGGGCGACCGTCGGCTATGCTTGATTCGGCGCTCTCGCAATAATTTAATGGAGGACGACAAGATGCCTCCCAGTTTGGCTATTTCGGGGATAGTGATGAAAAATGACTCTTTGGATCTGGTCAAAAGCCTCAGCCCTAGTGCAATGGATCAGATCATGCTATATCTGGCGTTTAGCGCCATGAGAACCAGTGGGCACAGGCACGGGGCGTTTCTAGACGCGGCCGCAACGGCGGCTAAGTGTGCTATTTATATGACCTATATGGAGCAGGACAAAAACCTGCGGATGACCGGACACTTGCATCACATCGAGCCTAAACGGGTGAAGGTGATTGTCGAGGAAGTCCGGGAAGCTCTGACTCAGGGAAAATTGCTGAAAATGCTGGGTTCCCAGGAACCTAGATATTTAATTCAGTTTCCTTATGTCTGGCTGGAACAGTATGCTTGGCTTCCGGGGCGCCCTCGCATTCCTGGAAACAGCTTGACTGCGGATGAAAAAAAATATCTCGAAGGCAAGATACCTCCTAATCCGCCTGACGCTCAACTGATCAATTCTTTTCAGTTTATGGAGTTGATCGAGTTTCTGCACAGGCGATCGCAAGAAGATATGTCTCCAGAAAGGCGAATGCCTTTGAGCGAAGCTTTAGCAGAACACATCAAGCGGCGCTTGATCTATTCGGGAACAGTTACTCGTATTGATTCTCCTTGGGGAATGCCGTTTTATGCCCTCAGCCGCGCTACTTACTCTCCGGCAGAGCAGGAAGAGCGAACATTTACTATGGTGGAGGATACGGCTAGATATTTCCGGCTGATGCAAGATTGGGCCCAAAAACAACCGAAGGTGATGCGAGTTATGGAGACTTTAGATATTCCGCCGGAACGGCTCGACCAAGCTGTTGAGGAATTAGATGAAATTATTCGCAATTGGGCCGATCGCTATCACAAGCGGGGCGAACCGACAATGATTGTACAAATGGTTTTTGGGCCGCAAGAGGATTAGTCATTAGTTATTAGTCATTAGTCATTAGACCTCTTGCAAAAATAACTAGGACGGGCAAGATGCCCATCCCATAAAATTTTTTTTCTTGTGGAATGGGCCGGAGAGCCCGTTCCAGAATTTGATTAAAAGGATTTTTGCAAGAGGTCTATTAGTTGATTGCTTGAGACTAATGACTGGTGACTAATGACTAAGCTAAAACAGCACTCCAGGTCGCGGCTAAAACGATCGCTGCGATCGCTCCGATCAGCGTATTAAAAAAATTTACTACCTCGTTGGTCAGCCACTCAAACTTTGATTGCACCGTCGCCCCAATCACGCTCTCAATGTTCGTGGCAATAAAAGCTGCGATAACACAAAAAGCAATTCCTGTCAAGTCAATTAAACCAACAGCCCAACTCAAAAGTGCAATGAGAATGGAGGCGACAATACCCGCGATCGTTCCTTCCAAACTTACGGCCCCTTCCGTACCCCTAGGTACAGGCTGCAAGCTGGTAATCAAAAAAGTCCGCGAACCGTAAGCTTTGCCGATTTCGCTGGCGCTGGTATCGGAAAGTTTGGTGCAAAAACTCGCCGCGTAACCAAGCAATAACAGGGAAATCACATCTTGCGGCACAGGCATCTTGCCTGTATCTGCTAAAATAGATAATGCCAAAACTCCAACAGCGCAAAGAGTAGCGGTTAAAGCCGAACCCCAGACATTTTCCGGGCCTCGGGCGCCCGATCGCTTTTCGGCTATGCCTTCTGCTTCTTTTTGAGCTTTGCCGATGCTGGTAACTCCCGATCCGACAAGAAAGTAAAACATCACCACAGCATAGCCTTGCCATCCCAAACAGCCCCAGATTAGGACGCCCAATACCCAGCCGTGAAATTGGCCAGCGGGAGTGAGCAATTTTTTAGGAGCAATGGTGCCGATCGCGAGTAAAACTGTATTTAGGGCGATCGCCACCAACCAAGGATTAGACCAAGATAAATAATTAAAGAACAATTCTGAATTTTGCATTTAGTACCTCCATGAACCAAGTCTTATTTCATCTTGCCTTCCCCGTGACCGATATTGCCCAAACCAAAGCGTTCTATGTAGACGGGCTGGGCTGCAAACTAGGTCGCGAATCGCCGAATTCTGCGATTATGGGTCTGTGCGGCCATCAAATTGTCGCCCACGTCAGCCACGAACCTTTGACGCCTCAGCGAGGCATCTATCCCCGGCATTTTGGGTTAATTTTTACTTCCGAAGCTGACTGGGAAGGGTTGCTAGAAAAAGCCCAGCAAAACAACTTAAATTTCTATCAAGAACCGAGACGGCGATTTGTCGGTTTGCCTACAGAACACCGTACTTTCTTCTTAGAAGACCCTTTCCACAATATACTTGAGTTCAAGTATTACTGCGAAGCTGAAGCAATTTTTGGTCGCAGCGAATACGCTGAAGTTGGCGATGCTGTTTGATTGCTGCGCGAAATAACAACCAGTTGCAGCATATCAACTTTCGGATTGAATCAAATCACCTGCTGGTGGATGTCGCCCTATAGCTTTGTCAGCAGTACGAATATTAATAACTCTTTCTCGATTTAAGACTAATGCTGTAACTGTAGCTCGTCCAATTGTAGTTAAACCCAGTATTGATAATCCATCCGCCGACCAAATAAAATGTTCGTTCCAGGTATCTTGTCTGGGATTAAACAATGGTACTTCTACACTCGACTGGGTATCTATGGCTGTAGTTTTATCGGATTTTGACGGTTGCAATGAAAGCACGCTAGTGCCAAATTGTCAATATGGTTACTCCCTTTTTTAGTGAGAGGAATGATGTGCTCGATCGTAAACTCTACATACTGCCATTGTTCGGAAGCATGGCAATATTCACACAAAGAGTTGGCTCTCTGACGAACTTGATTTTGGATATTCTCAGGAATTTGACTGCGAGCGGACATTTCTATACTGTAGGCTGAATCTGGCCCAAGAAAAGATTGCGGACAGTTCGATTGACAAAACTGAGGTAATCGTCGATTTCTTCGTAAAGATTCAGTTCTTGGTCTTCTTCGGGATTGAGTTGCAAATTTTGTTGTTTTTCCAACAGTTCTTCTATGCGATTTTTGACTGTTGTAGAGGCTCGAAAAATCGGTATTCCTTCCACTAATTCAATGCGAACTGCTCCTTCTATAGGCAGAGTGTTTCGCAGCTTTTCCAGTTTTGGCAGGACGATCATAATTGTTAATTTTATGGGTTTCCATTAAGATTATATCAATAAATTTTAAATCCGTCTAGGTAGACTCAAAAATACCGAATAACGAACCCCTACTTTTAAACAAATCGGGGTTTTCCAAACAGAGCGTTTTACTTTACAGCCAGCTATTTATCAATCTTTAATGGTTCTGAAAGTGCTTCAGCGACCGCTTTTAAACTGCTGGAATGCCTCGCCATCATGGCATGGGCGAATACGGACAATTTTACTTCTTTTGCCGCCGAGATTTGGGAACTAGAAGCGGGTACGATGATGAAATCCCAATCTGTCCAAATCGAAGTAAAATTGAGCTTCTCCAACAATACAGCATCTCGATTTAAATCTTCCAGGAAAGCACTGCCAGGACGCATTTGAACGCAGCCTTTTCCCCAGAGAGTGTAAGCCATCCAAGTACCGCTGTGAGGAGAAGATATGGCAATAAAGCGCTGCACTCGGTTAATGCCGCCTAACCTTTGCAGGTAATAGCGAGTTACTAAACCGCCCATGCTCAATCCTACTATATCTAGATGCTGTTCTGGCGCAAAGGTTTTGTCTATATAATCTGCTATTTGTTGGGCTAATTCGTCTAGGCTGGCGTTGCCCCAATGAGGCGAAAGATTGAGGGTGTAGACTGACCAACCCAGTTGGGTGAGGTAGGCAGACATTTTGTAAAAAATTCCCGATTTTATGAAGATGCCGTGAATTAGCAAGACTGGGTTGCGGCTCAAATTGCTATTCATTTTTAAGTGGGAATTTTATTTTCTATAGGTGCTTTGAGTTCTTCAACTATTGCGTTAATACTTTGGGGTTCGGTCACCATTTGGCGGTGCAGCAAAACGTTGAGTTTAACTTCTTTACCTACTGGCATTTGGGAGCTGTTTGACGGTACAATCATTATGTCAAATGGCGTCCACATTGATGTAAAGTTTATGCGTTTGAGCATTGTCACATCTTGATTCAAATCGCGCAGCAAGCCACTATCGGGGCGCATATCCAGGTATCCTGGTAGGCGTAGGGAATAGGCGGTGAGGGTGCCGCGGTGGGGGGAAGATAGGGTGATGAAACGCTGTACGCGGTTGATTCCTCCGAGTCGCTGGACGTAGTAGCGGCTGACGATGCCGCCCATGCTGTAGCCTACTATGTCTAAAGGCTGTTCTGGATCGAAGGTTTCAGAGATGTAGTCTGCGAGTTGCTTGGCCAGAAAGTCGAGGCCGAGGCTGCCGTCGTTGGGTGTGAGGTTGAGGCTGTGGACTGACCATCCGAGTTGGGTGAGGCGGGCGGACATTTGGCTGAAAATCATCTTTGTGTCCCAGATGCCGTGTATGAGGATGACGGGATTGCGATCGAGCGAACTGTTCATTTGAAAAGAAAATTGCTTGCTGATTACAGCATAGATTACTCCCCTAGGGAGTTTTACCCCTACTAGGACAGCTAGCGAATCGGATCGAGCTTACGATCGACAATTAGTGGGAATCGCTAACAAATTCTGAGATACTTGTAAATAAGTGCAAAGCCCTGCTAGTATTTATACCTAAAATTTGCTTTGATGAGGCAGCTTAGATACAGCAAAATGTAAATTTTGATGAATAAATGTAGACAAAGGTTGCCTTACATCGTAGTCTGACTTTGTTGACAAACTTGTACAAATTTCTCTAAAAGAACAAAAGGAGTAAGTCTAATGTTTGGTTTTATCAAAAATTTCTTCGGCGGTATTTTCGGCTTTTTCGGCAGACTGTTGGGCTTGAAAAAGTCTGAATATTTCCTAGATTTGGGCGAATCGGGAGCGAAGGAACCAGCTAAAGTTGAGCCTGCGAAGGCTGAGACTGCTGCGATCGCACCTGCAAAAGTTGAGCCTGTTAAGTCAGACAAGTCAGACAAGTCAGACAAGTCAGAACCGGCGAAGAAGGCTAAGGTAGAGAAAAAGTCCAAGAAAGAAAAGGAACCAGTCGCTAGCGTTCCTGCTAATAATGCGGAACCAGCTAAGATACCAGCAGCGGCAGCAACTAACGGGAAAGTGCCGAGTCAACCTGAACCGAATCGGACTTTTGCTCCTAATAATTTAATGCCGACATCAAATGCAACTCGTCGTGGCCCCGGCCCCAGCATGAACAATTTTCGGGAAATGGCCCGTCAGGTGAAAACGAAGTAGGAAATTGGGAATTAATAATAGGGAATTGGGCAGGGCATAACTCCAAATGCTGCGTTAAAAAGTTTAAAAATGGCATTACTCATTTTTAATTTTAACTCTTTGTTCTATTCCCTATTTTTTTGGTTTTTGAGGAAGGCTAATCCGCTATATAGCTGAAAAGCTGAGTCCCAAGGAGTTTCGGATTTGCGCTCGACTTCTATATGAGATTCGATTTTGCTCAACATATTAGTGTAATCGAGCACTGTCTCGGCAAAGGAAGTGAATTCTGACCAAACTGTAACGTCAAACTGGCGATCGAATATTTCCAGTAAATGATTCCAGTTAATTCTGGTTGTACTTTGAGGAATTTGTTGGGAGTTTTTGACTCTGGATGTTTTGTGTTTCGGGTTGGGTGAAGTGGGGATATCAGCAGAAGTTTTGGTGAAGTCAACTCCTTTTTGAAATTCGTAACTTTGGTCGCAAATTCGCAGAATGCAGTTTCTGCTGGGAATGTGCAAGTCACAGATTTGAGCGTAATCTTGGGTGATTTCTCTGTGGCGAAATTGCTCGGTTCTTCGGTTGGGCGAGTAGTCCATGACTTCGATGAATATCGGTAATAAGCCTTCTACTCTTTGGCTGACTTCTGACCAGTTAAATTCGATCGCACCGAGTCTATTTAGGTTATCTTTACAAACAACGGTTGGGGAAGAGAGAGATTGGAAGTGTTGCACTCGGAAGATTTGGATTTTTTGAATATCGGCTAGGGTTTCCCAAAATACGGGAATGCCGGCGTTGAGGAGTTCTTGACCGTAAATTCGGAGTTCGGCGATGGGGCCAGTTTTGTAGAGTCTCCAGCCGCGGCTTTGGATTTGCATCCGGGTTGTGTAGGCGTCGATTTTAAAGATTCTGCTGATATTTTCAATGGCTGCGGGTTTGTTTTCGGGACTCACGGGTTCGAGGATGAGGAGTCCGGGTTCGAGGTTGCTGGGGTCGTTTTTGGCGGTTTCTATGGCTTGTTGGCGGAGGTTTTGTTGTGCGGTTTCAATCCGTTGAATACCTTGGCGGGCTTGGGAGACTATTTTGGGGTTGGTGATGTCGCGGAGTATTTGTTTGTAGGTTGTTTGGGCTTTTTCGAGGTTGTTGGTGAGTTCGTAGTAGCGGCCGATGTAGTATTGTACCCACGGATTGTCGGGTGATTCTTTTTGCAGTTGTTTGATGAGTTGGGCTGCTTGTTTGTAGTCTTTGCCATCTAGGGCGGCGGCTATTTGGTTGATGTCTGTCATGGCGGTTGGGAGAATGGCGTTGTTTCTATCTTGGCTGATGTTTGGTTGGTTCCGCCACTGGTTAACAATTTTGGCTCTCGTGTTAACTTATAGATATGATATCTGGAAAGAAACAATGGTGGAACAAAAGGTAACTTACACGATTGAAATCAATGGTAAGTTTATTATTATTGAAAATGTTCCTGCTAGAGTGTGTTTGGAAACGGGAGAGCGATTTTTTTCGCCTGAAACTGGGGAACGGTTGCAGAAGATGATTTGGGAAGATAGAAAACCTATTAGGGTAATTGAAACACCTGTTTTTGAGTTTGCTTAGCGATTGGTTAAAGTTCACTTAAAGTTGATTGGAATTAACGCTTAATGTGTAAGTACCTTTGCTGGTGCGATCGCCTCCTTTAACAAGTATTTTATAAGTGCCGTTACTAGGCAATTTTACGGTGAGTTGAGACTCTCGGCCATTCTGGGAGTTGCCTGTTTTTTCGGCAATCTTTTTGCCGCTGGTGTCGAACAGTGTTATGTTGTGGTCGAATGCTCTGCTTTTGAGGTCGATCGTAATAGATTGACCTGCCCGTCCTTGAAATGTGTGTTGGCGGGATTCGCCTTCTTTTAAGGTTTCTCGGCGCTGTAGGATGGAAAGGGAGGTGAGTTGTGGTCGATCGACATTGCTCAAATTTAAGCCGTAATTTGTCACGGCGGCCCCGGGGCCATTTCCTTCTCTGACTGCGATGATAAAGGCTGTTTTGTTGTTGGGATCTCGGACTATTTTGTCAATAAAATTAGCTTGTACTTTTTGTTCATTTATAGCTTTTGGTTGGTTAAAATTGGGTTTCGATATACAGAGAACTACGCCTCCATCCTGATAGCGGGCGGCGTAGAACAAATAGTTTTGACCGTTAGTCGTAACTTCGTTTCTGCTAAAGATAGTGAATCTTTCAAGTTGCGGTAGTTGCTGGTTGCGCTGGCAATTTTTATCGATGTATATCTCGTTGGCTGATGGCTGTCGCTGGGCGAAAACTGCTGGTACGGTAGTGGTTACAATTGCTGAGATGAGGGTGATGGTAATGGTGATGGGCGATCGCATTTTCATGAATTATTCTCCGGTTTTTGGTAGAAACTTTTTGCAGCGATCGTATTTGATGATTTTTAACCGCAGATTCACGCAGATTCACGCAGATGAAGGCAAAGGTAGATACGAATTATGAGCTGAGTTCGAGCGCCCCCATCTCTAGTTCTGAGTATTCTTAAAACACAAGACTTGGATCGAAAAAATTAGATGTTCGAGCGCCCTGTTTATCATATTCCCAAAGTGTGCCGGAGTGCTGCATCCACTGTCGCCATATCTGGCATAATACCAATTTGGCGATCGATTTCAACTTCTAGAAGCGTCACAAGATTGTCTGTCATAATTACCGAGTCAGCTAGCAATCCAGTTTGCTGCCCTTCCGGTGTCGATCGAGAAACAAAAACCCGGCTTGGGTGTCCTGAACGCGCTAAATTGCTAGTAATCATAGCCGTAATTGTTTGCCCTAAACCAGTCCCAGATTATTAGCTTGAACTATCAAAGCTGGACGGCGTTTCGCAGTACGCAAGTCCGAGCTGGGGAACAAAACCAAAACCACATCACCGCGATTATAAGGCATCGTAAGCATCCATATCGGGTAGTTCCCAATCAGGAGCAAATCTGCTCAACCGCATCCGTAAATCTGCTGCTTGTTCGTGGTTGATACCGCGAGATTGCAAGTTTACTAACCCTATTTTTGGCATAAAAGTAACAATAACTTGCGCTTCTTCTATGTCGGTGGGTGTTTCCAGTAATTCGATTTTGCCATTTCGATATATGCCCTCTACTGACTGTAACATTTTACTTCTGTGATAATTAGCCATTTACATTTTAGCTGCGATCGCCACACCCAGCAAGTCTCGGTACTTTTTGTTGATATTAAGCTGTTGTGCATTTAAATTGTATATTTCGAGTCCCGATCGAAAATCGTCAAATCCTCTCCCCCTCTCCCCTTCT
>NZ_JAUBWA010000051.1:0-49239 GCF_036702825.1 Microcoleus sp. A003_D6
CCACGACTTTAAACGGGCGCAGAGGATTTGTCAGACTACTTCGGTAGCCGAACCCTATGAAGCGTCAAGAATCACCGCACCTTCAGGTCGGTGAGTATTTCAAGGAGCACATCTATTGCCAAGCAATCCTTGGCAGTCGCGCCATTCACCCCTTGGCTGTGTCAAGCTTGGCTTTGTCAAGTTTTGACCGTCGAAGTTTCGATCTGGCTCTTCTTGGCGGGAAACCTCAACAATTTGCTAGAAATGCAGGTGTCAGAATTATGATTAGCGGCAGCCCAGACTTTATATTACCAGGACAAGGCGTAGATCATGCTCCAGAATTCCAAGAACTAGAAACTCCCGAAGGCGAGCTGCACCTGCGGTTCTACGTTCCTTCGGGGAACGAGTTTGCACTGCCGGCGACAGGGATTAGAGAGGTACTATCCCCGTCCCCAGACCGCATGACACCGATCCCCAACGTTTCCTCTTTGCTTTTAGGTACGCTAAACATGAGAGGACGAGTGATTTGGGTGGCAGACCTCGGTCAATTTCTGGGAGACCAAACACCTATGAACACAGACAGACCCGAAATCCCGATCGTGGCTGTGGAAGACCAAGACACGATTTTAGGGCTGGCAGTCGATCGAATAGTGGGGATGGACTGGCTCGACGTAGAGCAACTGCACTCCCAGAACAATGCACCAGACGGCATGATTCCATTTCTGAGGGGAGAATGGATGTTAGGTGCACCAGATCCGAAAGTGCTCCGACTGCTAGATCAAGTGAAAATTCTGCGCTCAGCGCGGTGGGCAGCGTGAAATCGATTTGAGATTTGCGATTTGCGATTTTCGATTGGGGTCTAACCATCAACAGTCACACGACTTGAGGCGCGCATCTAAAACATTCAAGATAAAAATCTAAAATCTAAAATCTAAAATCTAAAATCAAAAGAGGGCGGCAAATGGCAACAGGTACGAACTTTCAGCAGGACTACCAACGGGCAGAAGTGGCCTACACGGATGGCAACTATTCAGAAGCTGCGACCCTAGTTTATCAATTAGTAGAAGATTTTCCCGAAGACCCCAGCGCTCGCCTGCTGTGCGGACACATCTACTGCTACGGACTGCAACAGTACGAGGTGGCACGGGAACAGTACACGGTTGTGCTAGGGCTCAGTGACGACCCGAGTTTGGTCGAACACGCTCACAGCGGAATTACCTACACAGACAAATTTTTATCAGGAGAACTGCAAGGGGAAAGTTTCGAGGCTTTGTCTGCTGAAACTGAATTGGAATTCTACCCAGACTTATCTCTCGATGAAGGGTTAGAAGAGCCGGATTTGGGACTTTTTCAAGGAAATTCCCCATCCCTGTCCTATGAGAATCCATCGCCAGACGACCTGGAAAACTTGGACTTGGCCGACTTGGGCATGAGCGGCTATCCGTGGGAACCAGAAGACGACTCGGCCGGATCTGGAGAAGATTTAACCTCGCCTTCTAACCCCTTTGCTAGCGACAGCGGTGGGATGGCAGCTTATGCTGAGGCGTCCGATCCGCTAGAGGCGGACGAGTTTTCCGGCTCCGACTTTGGAGACCCTTTTGCCTTAGATGACGGAGGGTTTGATGCTGCTGACTTGTCTAGCGGGCAAGTGTCTGGTTCAAGGGCATCTTACTCAGGAGATGTGTTTTCAGAAGCTCCGACTCAGATGCTCAACGGTCAAAGTTTTGCCGGAGGAGAAACCGGGAATTCCTTCGACTCGAACGAACTCGACTCGCCCACTCCCGCGTCCGACAATTTTTTTGGCGATCCTTTTGCGGCGCTCGACTTGCCAGACGAAATCGACGGGAACTCCGACTACGACTACCAAGCCCCGCCTCTGAGCGACCAAAATCACGGTCATAACGCACCTCCGGCACAAGAAGAAGACCCCTTTGCCGAGGCAATGCCCTCGTCGGGTTTCGGGTCTTCTCGACCTCAAAACCAGCCGAATACCGGCGGGTCGGACTACTCGTCAAACTATTCGCTGGCGGAAGACGAAACGCTGTTGATGGGAGGTGCTGTCCCCAACTCTCACTCGTCAAGGTCGAGCCGGGGACAATTTAATTCGGTCGATCGATCCTCCGCCAACAGCAACGGTTACGGCGACTCGAAACCCCCGGCATTTGGTTCGGCAGACAGCTTCGAGTTAGACGCTTTTGATGACGACGCTTTCAACGATTCTTTCTCTCTCGACGAAAACGAGCAAGCGACAGCTTTCGGGGATGCGGGCAATAATAGCAGCGAATGGTCGTCAAAAACTGGGAACGCTCAAGAACACAGCGACTTTTTAGACGAATTTGACGATTTTGACGATTTGGGCAATTTGCCGGACTTTGACATCTCAGAAGATGCCAGCACTTCGAACCTCACTAGAGGTAACACCAATTTTGGCAACTCGACCAGCGGCATGATGGGTACGACCGGCAGCAGCCTGGATTTTGACAACAGCGACGGCTCGGCAATTCGGGATGACGAGATATTTAGCATTTCCGGCCCGGCTGATGCCTCGGTGGCGACTTTTAGTTCGACTGAAACAGAAGCGCTCGATACTTCGCTCACTGTAGAACAGGGGGGACTGGCTTTTTTGGAAAATGCCCCTTTGTTTACAAAACAGTTGTACACGGCAATCGGGGCCGGACTGGTTTCTCTGGTAGCTGTGGCTTTCGTCACTAACATTGCCTCTTATCAAGCTCTGCGGCAAGACAAGCCGGAGGCGATCGTTTACCTGCGCCAAACAGGCTGGGTAATGACCGCAGCCGCAGGTGTTACGAGCTTTTTAACTTCTTGGGGCATCGGCCAGTTGATCGCCAAGCAGGTGCGCAAGTCGTCGGACAATTTGCAAGCTCAGTTCGATGCCGTATCTCAAGGAACTTTGGACGCTCGCGCTACGATTTACTCGGAAGATGAATTTGGTAAAATGGCTGCTAAATTCAACCACATGGCGAAGGTGATCCAAACCACGATTAGCGATACCAGGCGCAAGTCTGACGAGCAGGAACAGGCAAAAGAAGATTTGCAGCGCCAAGTGATTCGCTTGTTAGATGACGTGGAAGGTGCGGCTCGGGGTGATTTGACTGTGACTGCGGAAGTGACGGCAGACGTTTTGGGCGCTGTTGCTGACTCGTTTAACTTGACAATTCAAAACCTGCGCGAAATCGTCCATCAGGTGAAGCAGGCGGCTCGGGAGGTCAGCAAAGGTGCTACGGATAGTGCCAAGTTTGCGGGCGATTTGTCTTCCGACGCGCTGCGACAAGCTGAGGAACTGGCGGCGACGCTGAATTCGGTGCAAGTCCTCACCGATGCGATTCAGCGGGTCGCAGAGAGCGCTAGAGAGGCGGAAGAAGTGGCTCGGGGCGCGGCGGCAACGGCTCTGAGAGGGGGCGAGGCTGTGGAGCGGACGGTGGCCGGGATTTTGGAAATTCGAGAAACTGTAGCAGAAACTACGCGAAAAGTCAAGAGGTTGGCAGAAGCTTCTCAAGAAATTTCTAAGATTGTGGCTCTTATTGCTACTATTGCCTCGCGGACGAATTTGTTGGCTCTCAACGCCAGTATTGAGGCGGCGAGAGCTGGGGAAGCGGGCAGGGGTTTTGCGATCGTGGCGGATGAGGTGCGACAGTTGGCAGATCGATCGGCTAAGTCTTTGAAAGAAATCGAACAGATCGTGATGCAAATTCAAAGCGAAACCGGCGCGGTAATGACGGCGATGGAAGAAGGGACGCAGCAGGTTATTGAGGGGACAAGATTGGCAGAACAGGCGAAGCGATCGCTTGAAGATATCATTCAAGTTACTAATCGAATTGACGTGCTGGTGCGATCGATTACGGCGGACACTGTAGAACAGAATGAAACAGCTCGCTCGGTCGCTTCGGTGATGCAGGCCGTGGAGCTAACTGCTCAGGAAACGTCCCAAGAAGCGCAGCGAGTTTCGGGTGCTTTGCAAAATTTAGTAGGTGTTGCTCGCGACCTTTTGACATCGGTGGAAAGATTCCGAGTAGAAACAGCAGAAAGACAATAATTGATTGTTTAATGCTTTTTTTACTTGCTGATTTATAAACACGTTAGTGTGGCAATGATGGCGAACAAAAAGCAACCTCGCAGTCTTGAAACAACTGCGGGGATGCCAATCCAGCACCTAAAAAAACTAGGAGTTGTACAGATGAACGATAACATAGTAGAGGTTATTCCTGGTATATTTGGGGAGATTCAGTCTACGGGCTGTATCATCTCTACTCTAGCCAAATCTAGCAGTGGCTATGCCAACAAAAGACTGAGGATTAACGGTGAATGGAAAACATTTAATGTTCACCGTTTAGTATTAGAAAATATCTTAGGTCGTCCGATTAGACCAGAATACTTTTCTTGTCATACTTGCGATGTCCGTAACTGCATTAATCCCAACCATTTATGGGAAGGTTCTCGACTAGAAAATTCTCAAGATAGGTTTAGAAAAGGACGAATTAAAGATATAGGAAGTACATCCGCTCCTAAACCTCAAAAACAACTGCGAGGCGTAGAAATAATTCCCGGTATTAGGGCCGAAATACAGCCGAATGGCTGCATGATTTGTATCTTGGCTAAAAGAAGTGATGGTTACTCGGTTAAAACTATCAAAATTAACGGTAAAAATCAAAGCTTCTATCCCCACAGACTTGTACTGGAACACAAACTGGGACGGCCTGTTAAACCCGGTTATTTTGCGTGTCACAGTTGCGACGATCGCGGTTGTGTCAATCCAGACCATTTGTGGGAAGGAACTCCCGCAGATAACTCCCGCGATGCTATAGATAAGAACCGCTTTCCTTTCGTTCCCGGTAAGATAGGTCCAAACCGCAAACTCAAACCCGAACAAGTGCGGGAGATTCGCTATCTTTTAGGTGAGGGCATATCGAAAAGAAAAATAGCCAGGACATTTGCCATATCTCGCAGTCAGATTATTCTCTTGGCAAGGAGCGAGATATACAAAGACCTTCTCTAAAACTACTAACATAGACCCAATACAATAACGATTAAAATCAGGAATAAAACTATGCTGCCGGAGCAACAACAGAGGATCATGGGCTACTTTATTGAGGAGGCAAAAGACCACCTCAATACGATCGAACAAGGCTTGCTGAACCTGCAAAGCACGATCGAAGACCCCGAACTGGTCAACGAAGTATTTAGGGCCGCTCACTCCGTCAAAGGAGGAGCAGCAATGCTGGGGCTGACCAGCATTCAGCAAACAGCCCACCGACTAGAAGATAGTTTTAAAGTTTTAAAAGAGTGCAGCGTTAAAGTAGACCAACAGCTAGAGTCCCTGTTCCTGCGAATTTTTGACACATTGCAAGGGCTGTTAGAGCAACTGTCGGGGCCTTTTGGGCTGACAGAGGAATTGGGAGAACAGATGGTTCGAGAATTGGAACCGGTATTTGAAGAACTCAACGGGCACTTGGGGGGACTCGTCGGACCCGGAGGACACGACGCAGACGAGACCAGGCTGGTGCCAGTAGCCCAACAAGTTCTGGCAGGGATGGGAGTCGGCGCGTTTGGCTCATCGAGGAGTTTTGCAGAGTCGGAGTCAGTTTACGCAAATGCAAGAGCAACAGAAGAAAGCGTGCTGCAATTAGTATTTGACTCGGACGTGCCGGCGAGGATGCGGGAACTGCTGCAAGAGTTCAAACAGCCCGAGGGGCCAGAAAGCAGGCGGCAGCTCAAGAACATTTGTCGGAATTTGGCTTTGGCGGGGGAGGAATTTGAACTGCCCCGCTGGATAGAATTGATTGAAGCTGTAGAAAAGACGATCGCCAACCCAGAAAATACCTACCGCACCTTAGCCCCAGTAATCATAAGAGACATCAAACAAGCGCAAGAACTGGTACTTTCGGGTCGAGAAGCGTCGATCGCGCCGAGCCCAAAACTTCTGGCGCTGCTGCCGGCGGTTCCGGTTCCAGAAACGGATTTTGAAGATTTGCTGGAATTCGCTCAACCGGGTACGTCGGGGAAAAATTTGGTTTCTGTTGAGGATGCGGCCTGGGATCTGGCGGACTCTGGCGATTCCCGGGATGGATTGAACAAGTTGCTGCCGAATATTTCTGGGCTGAGCATAGACGAGCTGTTCGACCAATTCGACAGTAGCGAGAGCAACGATTACAGCGCAGGTCGATCGCCCCAGTTCGACGATTCCACAGGGTTCGGAGAATCGGATCTGGAGACGGGTGCTTCGGGGCGCTCGACCCGCACCGGCCCGGAAGTGGGCGTGGCAGAACTCAACACTTTAGCTGACTTGTTTGATGGGGAATCCCCGGATCTCGACGGCGCTTGGGAAGAAGAAGAAAACCTCGACTATGCGCAGTCTTCTAGGATGCTGGCGGAGGGAATGCTGGAGTCAGACGATGATGACAATTCCGGCGATTTTACTGATTTGTTGTTTGACGAATACGGTGGGGAAAATTCGGAAACGAACGCGGTGCCTCCGATTGACGACCTCACGAGTTTGTTTGGGGAGGATTTGCTGTTTGGAAGCGAGCCAGAGGGTTCGGCGGTGGTGCTAGGTCAGGAAAATGCGGGTTTGAAGCAGCCACTAACTCGCAAACAGCTTAAAACGGCTAACGGCAGGGGCGGTTTGGAGCGGCGAGACGGCACTGTCGGCCTTGCCCTGGGGCAAGCTGAGGAAGATGCCCTGGGTACGCTTTTGGACTCCGTTGCGGCCCAAACTTCTGCTGTTGTTACGGACAGTGGTGATTTGGATGACTTGTTCGGCAATTTAGACGAAGCTGAGGCAACGGATTTGCCGAAAGTCTCTTCCGAGTATTCTCTCAACCCTGACGCTTTCGACGCAAAATCGAACAAGCCGGCGGCAGGCGGCGGCAATGATTTAGGGGATGCCGAGGCGCTCGCTGAAGCCGAAATAGATGATTTCGAGTTTCTTTCTGAGCTTGGCGAGGACTCGGATTTGAGCGAGTTGTTGGGCATTTCTTCTGATTTCCTTTCCTCAGAAGGCGAAGGTGGGGAGAGCGGGGGCGATCGACCCGAAGCTGCTGGCAGCACACAAAACGAGGAAATTGGCAGCGTTTTTAACATGACACCAAATTCTGATTTAGATATCTCTGCAAATGAAAATTGGCTAGAAGATGCTTTCGGCATGGAAGATGAGTCAGTGCCACCGGCAAACCTGGAGCTGGAGGATATGGATTTAGATGCGCTGTTTGGGGATATCACCTCGGGTCCGATTTCTGGGGATGAGGAGACTGTGCGCGATCGGCAATTGGCTGCTACTTCCCGAGAGGCGGCGGATTTGGCTGAGCTGTTCGGTTCTGTACCTACGGGTACTGAGTATGACGGGGAAGCTTCGGGGAAAGTCCATCAGGATTGGCTGAATTTAGATGGGGATTCAGAATTGCCGAGTGCGGGTGTGGAACCCGATGAGGGCGAGTTGGCGAGTTTTTTCTCGGGATCGCCGTCGTCCGCTTTTTCCGACGAAGGCTTGGCAAATTTGGCAGGGGTTGAACTTGGGGCATTGTCGGGCCCTCCTGAGTCGGAAATTTCCAGTGTCGAGTTTGATGGCGGCGCTTTCGATTTGTTGGAGGATATGTTTGGCGAAGGGCTGGTGCTGCCGGCGGATGCCCGAGGAGCGGGGGATGAGGGCGAGGCGCTTGATTTGGAGGAGTTGTCGGCAAAACTTCCCGAGGGTTTGTTGGACGCGGGAGGTGCGGATTTGCTCGATCGACCTGAAACAGAGATTGTTGGGGAGTCCGAGGGTGATGATGATTTGTTTGAAGCGCTGGAAACGGATTTTTCTGCTGGAAATTTAGAGGCGCTGTCTGCTGAATCTCTCGACAGTATTTTTGAGGGCGATGCTGAAATGCTTGCAGCTCTGGAAACTGGGGCGACTCTCAACAGCGCGATTTCGATGAGTTTTGATGATTTGTTGGATTCGAGCGATGCTGGGGCTGTGGTGACTTCGGAACTGACGACGGGCTTTTGGGACGCGGACGACCGGCCGGTCTCGGTCGATTCTTCGGAGTTGGAAGATGAGTCGCTGGCGGACTTTTTTGGCGGTATCGAATCGGGTGATGAGGATGCAGAAGGCAATTTTGACGATTTAGAAGCGATGTTAATTGCAGGGGGCGCTGGGGCTACAATAGCAGGCTCTGGGGCAACAAATCAGAGTCCGGTAAATACGGAAGTTTTCTCGGATCTCGAAGAGCTCCTCAGCGAGAGCGCAACTATACCGGAAATTAACGGGCTACGGGCGACAACTGCCAGTAAAGCTCCGCCCGCTGCTGCCGATCGGAACGACGACGACTTTGGCGATTTGGAAAAACTGCTGGAAGATTCAAAGGACGGCGGCCGCTCACAGGGGGAAGCAAATATCGGGGCGTCTGGGATCAACAGATCGAGGCGGAATGCCCGCGCGGGCGGGTTCGGCGACCAGACGATGCGGGTGCCGGTGAAGCAGCTAGATAACCTCAGCAATTTGATGGGGGAACTGGTGGTGAACCGCAACAGCTTAGAACAAGACCAAGAACGGATGCGGCAGTTTTTGGACAATTTGCTGCACCAGGTGACGCTGCTGAGCGATGTCAGCCAGCGGACTCAGGATTTCTACGAGCGGAGTCTTTTGGAGATTGCTTTGCTGGCAAACCGCCAGGGACACCGATCGGGCTGGCGCTCTGAGGAATCGGCTCACAACCGGGAAAGTGCTTGGAGACCGGAGGAAATGGACAGGTTTACTCCTTTCCACAGTTTGGCTCAGGAGATTATCGAGCTGATCGTGCGGGTGCGGGAGTCGGCGGCGGATATTGAGTTTTTGGTGGATGAGGCGGATCAGGTGACTCGCCAACTGCGGCAAGTCACGACTCAACTGCAAGAAGGTTTGACTCGCGCCCGGATGAAGCCGTTTGCGGAGACGACGGACAGGCTGTTCCGGGCGGTGCGGGAAATTGCGATTAAGTGCGGGAAGCAGGCTCAGTTGCAGGTTGAGGGTAAGGATATTTTGATCGACAAGATGATTGTGGATCAGCTTTATGACCCGATGACTCATTTGGTGAACAATGCGATTACTCACGGGATCGAACCGCCGGATGTGCGTCTGGCGGCCGGGAAGCCTGCGGTGGGCAGGATTACGATTCGGGCTTTCCACCAAGGGAACCAGACGGTGATTTCGGTTTCTGACGACGGAGCCGGAATTGACCCGCAAAAGGTGAAGGCGAAGGCGATTAAGCAGGGTTTGTTGACGGCGGCTCAGGCTCAGAGGATGTCGCGATCGGAAGTTTACGATTTGCTGTTTATGCCCGGTTTCAGCACTCAGGAACAGGCGACTGAATACGCCGGCCGCGGGGTTGGTATGGATGTGGTGCGGACTTCCTTGCAGGAGATTCGGGGGAATGTGGGGATTGATTCGACGATCGGCAAGGGGACTGTGTTTACGATCCGTTTGCCTCTGGTGTTGAGCATTTCTAAGGCTCTGACTTGCATTAGCGATCGGGCTCGCATTGCTTTCCCGATGGACGGGGTGGAGGACATGATCGACGTGCCTCGCGATCAGGTGACGACGGGGGCTGACGGTTTGCCCTGCATTGAGTGGCGGGGTTCGATTTTGCCGTTCCGGCCGCTGCGGGATTTGCTGGCTTACAACCGCCATTTGGGCCGGGGCAGCGTTTACGGGTTTAATACTGACGATGACATGATTTCGGTGATCGTGCTGCGGTCTGCTGGCAATTTCTTGGCGGTGCAGGTGGATCAGGTTTCGACGGAACAGGAAATCGTGATCAAGCAGTTGGAGGGGCCGGTGCCGAAGCCGATCGGGATTGCGGGTGCTACGGTGCTCGGGGACGGCCGGATCGTGGCGATTGCGGATGTTCTGGAACTGATCGATTTGGCTACGGGAAGGTTGCAGAAGGAAGCTGGCGGTACGCTGTGGGATGAGAGCGAGAGAGCCACTAAGGAGGCGGAAATTGAGAAGACTGAGCCGACTGTGCTGATTGTGGATGATTCGATTACGGTGCGATCGCTGCTTTCGATTACTTTTGAGAAGTCTGGCTACCGGGTTGAAGAGGCTCGCGACGGTAAGGAAGCTTGGGAAAAGATGAAATCGGGTCTGCCTTGCGATATCGTGTTCTGCGATATTGAGATGCCGAGAATGGACGGTTTGGAGCTGCTTTCTCGGATGCAGAAGGATGCGGTTTTGTGTGAATTGCCGATCGCGATGCTAACTTCTCGCGGTGCTGACAGACACCGCCAAATGGCTTACGGTTTGGGCGCGAAGGGCTATTTCACTAAGCCTTATTTGGAGGAGCAATTGCTCGATGCTGCTTCTCGGATGTTGAAAGGTGAGGTTGTTGGTGCTCCGGCTGCGGTGTAAGTGGTTGAGGTTTGAAAAAATATGAGTCCTGCGATCGCGATCGCAGGACTTGTATCATATCCGGTTAATTAAGGATCGCGAATTAAGGAATGAAAATTTAGGAATGAAAATTTAATAACTTTAGCGTTTGTTAAATAGTCGGCACTGCACGATAATTCCATTTTGGTAGATATTCATCAAAAATAATTTTCATTGTTTCTTTAAATCCATTAGCTACTTTTCGACCAGTTTCATAAACTTTATCAATCACATTTACTACGACAGAAAGCCCGGTTTTAGTATGCGTTTTTGCCATGAGTTTTTTCACGAACTCAAGACTGGTAAAAATTACTCCTTGACAGGCTCTAGTTACGTGAGGAAACAAACGATGTTCGATCGGATTATATTTCGATGTATAGGGAGGATAGTGTGCGATTCTAATTTCTATTCGGAGCTTCGTCAACTAACTTTTGTAAATCTGATTTAAAGTGATGATTAGAATTATTACTGCCACCTCCATCGCATTTTATTAAAATTGAATCGGCTTGAGGGTAGATAAATTTTCCGTAATTAACCCACCATAATTTAATCGATTCACAAGCAAATTCACTCGTGTCTTTGCTGATTCCCAGGTTTAAATATCCTCGGTTATATTGCAGATCGTAAATTCCATGAGGCACTACTTTTCCCTCAGCTAGACTCCAAAAATTATGGTCAAATGTCGTAACAACTTCGGTAGTATACAGGGCTTGCTGAATAGAACTAGAAGCTATGACTGCCAAGGGTTTCAAGATTTTTAAACACAAAAAAGTGCTTTCGTTATGACGTTTGTCGGCTCAAAATCCTTGGATTTCGGTGGAAAATTGTGGAGTAAATTTGGGAACCCATCTCCGAATCTCCCATTCTTCAAGCTGTTTGGCACCTAGATTCGATTTGTGGACTTTTTCAGTAAGCCCTATATAGACTGCCTGCTCGATAGAGATTTCCAATAAATTCCTTCTTTTTGGTGTCCATACTAACAATCGGATTTCCCTGTAACTCATCCTGGGCGGTAATTAGCAAGATTCTCAAATTGTTCATTCCGATTTTTTGTGACTCAGGTTGTTTGTTGTTTTTGAGCTTTACGTTTCACATATCCATTCTTTTTTAACAGTTTTTTGACGACTGTTGTGCTGACTATTGTTTCCTGAGCCTTTAGGCCTTCAACTATTTGTTGATGAGTCAAATTTGTCCATTTAATTTTTTCGGACATTGGATCTCCGGCTGTGTGGTTTTTTAAGACTTCTAAAAAACGCTCATTTAAATCAGCTATCTGAGAATCCCTAGTTTTTCTTCCTCCCCCAGGTCGGCGAATTCTTTGTTGATTCAAGGTGGGTTCTGATTTATTTTTTAACTCTTTAATTCCCTTGGCTATTGTATTCCTGTCTACTCCCAAAATTCGGGCTATGTAAATGATTCCACCGCGACCAAGTTTTACGGCTTCTATCGCTGCATATCTTCTTTTGTCTTTTTCAGATAAAGACTGATGATGTTGGAGCATTAAAGCAGTAATTTCGTCAGAGTAATACATAAATTAAGTTAGAATCAATGATTCAAATCAACAAATCACGGGCGACACAAGCAGAACCAAGTAGGTATAATATTTGACATCCATACCCAAACATGAACCTATTCATATTCACTCATTTACTTATTATACATCGCTGAGGTTATTAAATTTTCATTTCTAACATAACGCTCAAACCCTTTAGCACGGAGCAAGTAGGACGCGGGCGATAAAGTACCTAAGAATACCGAGTCATACAAGCGAACGGGCTATCCTTGCTTTGTCATTCCAGAGACTCAAGCATTTTTAGGGTATTTATGATAGAGAAAAAGCTTTTCATTTCTGCTTTGTTGGCAGTGCTGACCCTCGGTTGTCTGACGATCGTACCCGCGATCGCCAACTCTCGATCGCAGTCAGCCCCTCAAGCCCTGACGAGCGCGCCACTTGCCCCAACTATAGCTCAGTCTCCTGCACCCGCAGCACCGCCTCGGTTGCCGAACCCCAGCTTACCCAATATTGTACTTTTGGCGACAGGGGGAACGATCGCCGGAACAGGCGCAACTTCTACTACAACCGCAGGGTATCAGGCGGCAAAACTGCCCGTTGAAAGCTTGATAACAGCCGTACCAGAGCTGAAAAATATCGCCAACGTTACGGGCGAGCAGGTGCTGCAAATTGCCAGCGAAAATATAACCAACGAAGGCTTGCTGAAAATTGCCAAGCGCGTCAACGAAGTTTTGGCTCAACCTGACGTAAACGGTGTTGTCATCACCCACGGCACAGATACGCTCGAAGAGACTGCCTATTTTCTCAACCTAGTTATCAAGAGCAAAAAGCCTGTGGTGGTGGTGGGAGCCATGCGACCGGCTACGGCTATCAGCGCCGACGGGCCTCTAAATTTATATAACGCAGTGGCGATCGCTGGCAGTCCAGAATCAGCAGGTAAAGGCGTGTTCGTCAGCCTCAACGACCAAATTTCGGCGGCACGGGAAGTAACGAAAACGAACACCACTAGCCTCAATACTTTTCAGGCCCCCGACGTGGGTTATTTAGGCTATGTTGAGTTGGGCAAACCCTACTTCTACAGAATGCCGATTCGCAAGCATACGGTAACAACTCCCTTTGAAGTCAGTACGCTCGCCGCACTGCCCCAAGTTGATATTATCTACGGGTACGGCAACAACCGCCCCGCCATGCTCGATGCTGCGATCGCCGACGGTGCAAAAGGCATTGTCTATGCCGGGGTCGGGGATGGTAGTATTTCCGTGCAGTTGGAGCCCGCAGCGATCGCGGCCAGCAAAAAAGGGATCGTTATTGCGCGGAGTTCGCGCACGGGTTCGGGGCGAGTGGTGCGAAACGGGGAAGAGAAAGATGATGAAAACGGTTTTATTGTTGCGGATAATTTAACTCCTCAAAAAGCTCGCATTCTCTTAATGCTGGGTTTGACGGTAACAAGCGACCCGCAAAAACTCCAAGAGATGTTTTTCACCTATTAGGCTCGTACCAATTTACATTCTAACTGCGATCGGACTGCTAGTAAATAAAAGTTTGTAATCGCAAAACCATTGCTGGTTGCTAACAAAGAACAGCTCTAACCTGCCTCAATAAGTAAAAATACTTTTGGCACTCAACAGCAGTAAGTTGACATGAAGAAGCAGTAAATTGACATTAACCAGGCATTTGCAGTAGAAAAACAGGTATAGCGTATTTCCTGCAACTGCCTGTACTCTGATTTTGTACAGCAAATGACTGACTTTCTACAGCAAATGACTGATTTTAGCTGATACAAAAATTAGCTATTTTTTAGCGTTTTTAACAAAAGCTGAATTGGTTGTACAGTCAAGTTGACATCTCTGAGCTGAATCAACAGTCAAACTTGATTAATGACATTCCGGTTAGCGTTCTCCGATTTGCTGTCGCCACATGGCGTAGTAAAGCCCCTTCTGAGTCACCAGTTCATCATGGTTTCCACTCTCCACGATTCGACCTTTTTCCAAAACAAAAATCGGATCGGCGTGCATAATCGTAGACAATCGATGGGCAATCAAGATTGTAATTTGCTCTTTCAGGGCTGAAATTTCTTTAATTGTTTCAGTAATCTGCTCTTCGGTCAGAGAATCTAATGCAGATGTTGCCTCATCGAAAATCAACAGCCGTGGTTGACGAATCAAGGCGCGGGCAATGGAAATCCGCTGCCTTTCACCGCCCGATAATTTGACACCGCTTTCACCAATTATTGTATTTATACCTTGTTCCGATTGGGCGAGTAAATTGTCACAGGATGCTTGTTTGAGTGCTGCAATAATTTCTGCATGGGTAGCATCAGGTTGGACAAATTGCAGGTTTTCCTTAATTGTGCCTGCAAATAAATGGGTGGACTGGGTGACGAATCCAATTTGTCGCCGTACCTGGTTGTACCGAATATCTTTGGTGGAAATGTCGTTGTAAAATACTTCTCCGGTACTAGGTTGATATAAGCCCACTAGCAATTTTACCAATGTTGATTTACCCGACCCTGAAGGCCCAACAAAGGCGATTGTATCCCCCAGATTTGCCGCAAAAGAAATCCCATCCAGAGAATTTTGAGAGGCTCCCTGATGTCGAAAGACAACGTTTGAGAAGCTCAAACGATTCACCTGTCCAATCTCGATGGGTGATTCAGGTCGGCGTTCAATCGGTTTTTGCATCAGTTGATCGAAGTGCTGCAACGATGCTTCGGCTTCACGATAGGTCAGAATAATGTTGCCCAGTTCTTGCAGCGGCGCAAAAATAGAAACAGAAATAAATTGCATGGCAATTAACTCGCCTGTGCTCAACACATCTCGAAAAATGAGCCACAGTAGTGTGAATAAAATGGATAGTTTTAGCAAGCTAAGCGTCGTTCCCTGCAAAAACGATAAGAGCCGGATTTGTTTGACTTTCTCCATTTCCAGGGCAAAGATTTGGACGGTTTGTGCTTGTAAACGCCGAATCTCTGGGAAAGTTAGCCCCAAACTTTTGATCAGCTCAATGTTATGCAGCGACTCGGTAATAAACCCAGAGCTTTTAGAAGTTTCGCGCATAATTGAGCGTTGTTGTCCTTTTATTTTTTGGCTCAAAAGTCCGGTTAATCCCCCTAAACCCAACACGCCAACTACAAATACGGGCACCAGTGCCCAATGTTTGGTCACAGCATACCAAACCAGAAAACCCACTCCGACGATTGACGAAAATAGGGTATTAATAAACGAATTTATAAAGCGTTCTGTGTCACTGCGAACCTTTAACAAAAGGGCTAGCGTTTCACCGCTTTGCTGGTTTTCAAATTCCTGATAGGTAAGCCTTAGTGTTTGTCGCAACCCGTCGTTAAATATCTGCGTGCCAAATTTTTGCACTACCAGCCGGGTCATGTATTCTTGTATAGCTTTGGTGAGTCGTGACAATACTGCAACTGCGACTGCGATCGCTAATAGCACCAGCACTCCAGAGACTAGCTCTGCATCCGTTTTGGTTCCCCGTTGGGTGGCGTAATCGTCAATGATTTTCCCAAAAATAATCGGGTCTACCAGTGCTAGAACCTGGCTGATACCGGCTAGTAATAACGATAGAACGGCAAGCCATTGATAGGGCTTTAGGTAATTCCAGAGAATACGCATTGACTTATCTGAATTGTGCTCCAGTAGGTTTCGATCGGCTTTTGTTTGAGTATAGAGTCTATTTGACATCATCTTTTACGGTCTTGTGGTAACGTTACCGTAAAAGCACAAACCATCAACCATGCCTTACTGTAGCAGTCTAAGGGACTCAGAATGGGAAATAATTGAACCTATACTACTACTACATTAGGCTATTGCCTACGAAGAAGCAGACGCTTGACGCTTGAGTCTAACGTCTAACACAACCACATATCCGTCCAATCGTCAGGGGGAAAGCCGGGAAATCCGTTGAATTTGGGGCAAAACTATCAGCAAGTTGTCGCAACGGCTACGTATTTTTAGACCGAATTAGTTGGGATAATTTTAACGAATCTGTAGACTTAAAAAGGCAGGTCGAAGAATTTATGCATATTTACAGGATGCTATCGGTGAATCAATTCATGTAGATCGAATTTATCGAAATCGGGAGAATCGAGCTTGGTGTAAAGAAAGACGAATTAGAATGAGTGGCCCTCCTTTGGGAAGACCACCGAAAAACATTAGTAAGTCAACTAAGAAGCAAGCTCAATTAGATGAGAGGATTCGGAACTCAATTGAAGGAAAATTTGGAGAAAGTAAAAGAAGATTTAGCCTCGGTAGAGTGATGACTAAACTTTCTAATACTTCTGAAACAGCCATAGCAATCACTTTTTTGGTGATGAATCTTTCCGCCCTGCTGCGGCAGGTTTTGAGGATTTTTTTGTGTCTATTTCAGAATAAACACCATTTTTCCTATTTTCCGGCTGGGTTGATTAGCTCATGTTATATGTACAAAGAATTGTTTAATCAAAACTTATCTCTTCTACTTGCTCAGGAGTTAATTCATCCTTCTGAAGGTTGTTTTCTTACTTATTCAGCAAGCCCTACTTAAATCCGGCTCAATTTCCCTCTTTCAGTCAAATCCTCTATTGTCGGTTTCGATCGGCTGCTTTTCGATTTTAATCGATCGCCCTGTTGCTGTTTAAGGGGGGTGTTAGGGCGGATTTGTTCAATGATTTAAGAGTTAATTTGGAGAAATTTTGACGGTGGGCGAGGGGCTCGGTGAAGCAGGGCTCGGTGAGGGATTGGGTGAAGGAGTGGATTGGTCGGATTTTTTGAGACCGACAAAAGCGTCGTAGCGGGTGCTACGATCGCCAATGACGGCCGCTGTAACGCCGATCGACCGCGTGGCGTCTATCCAGATTTTTTGGTTGGGAGGAAACTCTGGTAAAGCTAGGTTTTTCGGGTTAAACGCACTCTCGGTGTCGATGAAGAAATTGCCGTTGTGGGGTTTAAGTTGCGATCGTACAGTTTTCTGGAACAGTTCGCTGCTTAAAAGCGGACTTTTCGGTGCCGGAACGATCGCATCAACCACCGGAGCTCCTACTGTGATAAACGCTACATCGTTCATCCAGCCGCGAGTTACCGTAATCCCTCCAAACGGCGATGTCCATTTAATCGCAGGTTTGCCGCCGACTTGAATTTCCTCAACTCTAAACCCTTTAGTTTTCATCGTTTCATCAAGCTGTTTGAGGGATTTGTTGGCTGCGCTGCGGTTGTTTGTTTCCACCATAAATACAAATCCAGCAGCAAATTTGTCTTTCGGATTCTGGGCGGCGGCTGGTATTAATGATAGAGAAAATTCTCCCGCCATCCAGTTGATGAAGTCTTTATCTAAATCCATGCCAGTAGTGGATTTTAAACCTGCACGCAAAACTTGGGGATTAATCGGCGAAATCGGGTTTGCCTCGGCCCCCAATACGTAGTCTTGCCACAAACGCTGCAAGTTGCCGCCGGATACCATCATTATTGTATTGTTTGGCAGGCGGTTAACCATTTTTAGAGCGTTGTTTTCTACTGCTATCCTTCTGGTAGAATCTGGTTTTAGCCAAGAGATTGATTTGAATTCAATTCCTTCTGCATCCAGCGTCGCTGTGGTGGCAAATCCCTGATTTTGTTGCAGTTTTTCGAGGCTTTCCGGCGAAATTTCGCGGGCTGAGTTGGCGGCTGTAAAGGCTGCTGCAACGGGGATATTGACGTAGATTTGAGCGAAGGCTGGGGAATTTTTTATTTGTTGTACGGCGTCTGCATAGCCGGGGGTTTTGGCGAGGGATGGTTCCCCTTTGTAGGTGTCGATTATGCGATCTGTGGCGGTGGGATCTGTGGTGACTGCTAGATAGTTTGTACCGAGTACCGCGACTGAGAAATTGCGATCGGGCATACCTTGAGTTTCTGTAACTTGCACCCCTTTATAATTGCGCTCAACCATTTTTCCTTGGTTGAGGGCTCTGGGTTTTGCTAATAATTCTTTGGCTTTGATCGGGTTGGCAATTGGCAGGATAATTGCTACTGACTGTTGAATTGGCGGAGGCGGGGGCGCGTTGGGTGCGGGCGGGGGGACTGGTATGGCTATTTTGTTTCGCAGAAAGGCCACCATTGCCGTATTCCCCACCCAGGGTTGAATGTCTTGCGCGTAGGCGTAACCGTTGCTTGTCAGGAGGCGATCGCGCAATTCGCTTAAAAACCTTTCAAACGAAGCTTTTGACTCGGGCGTGCCAAATCCTCGCAGTTTATTCCACTGCGATTCATCGGTGGTGATGGATAGGGCCATCATCGTATCTTGCGGGACAACGGTTGCTCCCGCCGGCAAATCTTTGGCGGAGTCGCGGGAAATGACGATCGAGTAGGTGAGAAAGCCTAAACCGATCAGAAGTGTGGCGGCTCCGATCGTAAACAGCAGGGAAGATTTATCTTTCTTAAACATTATTCGTAAGGTTCGGGTGCTCGCAATATGATAGATGATTTCCTTGCCTAATGTAGCAGAATTTGAAGTAAAGGGAAAAAGAAGACCGGGCGGTTGAAACCGCGTCTATACAAACGAAACCCGCCTCCGCGGGTTGAAGGCAAAGCCTTAAAATCACCTTCTTATCTTCAGTCCGCGGAGGCGGACATCGTTTGTGTAGATGCGGTTTCAACCGCCGTCTTATCTTAATTGAATCAGTTCCTAGCCTTAAAGTCTTTAAAGATAGTTTGAAATGAGTACATCAGCCGGTGAACATCGTTTGTGGCTCTCGGAAAAATGTTGAGTTCCCATTTTTTGCGCGCGGTAGTTAGCAGTTTTGCTACGGGTTGGGAGTAACTGTTAGAAATGAAATAGCTGCCGCCTTCGTAACGAATATCTGACGCTAATCCGATAAAAGCACCGGCCATTTCTAGTTTGAGTTCCGAGGTGCAGTGCTGAGATTTTACTGCTAAAATTACCTGCGAGTGCCGGGGTTCGCGGTTGAGCAAGCGACAGATATTCGCTTCTTTTTGGTACAAAATTAAAACGTTGCAGTTGTGCAGAACTCCGGCTCTACCTTGGACTTTTACTCCTAGGTGAACTTCCAGGGCTGGCTTGTCGGGAAATTCCACCACAGCATGAGTGTATGGATGTGCAGTTCCGTGAATTTTTCCCGCTGTTTTTCTAAATGTTAAATATTTCGGTGTTTCGTCGTCTAAAACATTGTTGTAATAAATAGTACCGCCTTCATTAGCAACTGCTTTTAGCAGGATGGTGAAGAGGTAAGTGTCAAAAATTCTGGCTTGTTCTGCCGCTGTGTTAAACTCGGGATCGATCGAGCTTTTTAATTTGCTTTTAATTTCGGAATTGATGGCGTAGTTGCTCGGCCCGGAGGGCAGTTTTTCGAGCAATGGCTTGAGGGCGATCGCCTGTTTGTGGCGGGGGGCTGTGACGCTGGAGGTAAACTCAATTGTTTTGGCAGTTTCTGCACCTGAATTGGCAAAGGTAATTTTTGTGCCGAGGGGAGAGGTTTCTGATTCTACTTTTAAGAAATAAGCAATTTCGTCTTCCATTTCGGAAGTGTTCACAGTCGCTTGCTCGACAGCATCAATTAACAGCAAAAGTTGTTCTTTTGCGGTATAATCTTCTATCTTGAGCAGGGGTGTTTTTCTTTTGAGCGATCGCTCTTCTATTACTTTGCCTATCTCTACAGTATCGGCTACTTGTTGAACTACCCAACCTAAATTAAACTCATCCAGAATTGCCGCCAGTTCCTGATAGAGTTTGGCGTACTCGATCTCGTCCATAATGGTTTCTGCGCTGCATACTATTCTGATTATACAAGCAGATTTGATTTTTTGGTCAATGGCTGTGATGGGAGAGGGGGAGAGGGGGAGAGGGGGAGATGGGGAGATGGGGAGATGGGGAGAGGGGGAGATGGGGAGATGGGGAGATGGGGAGAGGGGGAGAGGGGGAAAATCTTCTATCAAACCTCAATATCGATTTATTAAATCCGTTACATCCGTTATAAAATCCGTTGCCGAACTTCCTGCTGCTTGAGAGAGACAATTGGGAGTAAGCTATTCTACGACATTTGTAGCGATCGAACTATGGCAACTATCAACGACAACTACCTCAAACTCAAAGCCGGCTACCTGTTTCCCGAAATTGGGCGCAGGGTGAAAGCCTTTGCAGAGGCGAATCCCGAAGCGCCCATCATCCGGCTGGGGATTGGCGACGTGACTGAACCGCTACCGGAAGCTTGTCGGGAGGCGATGGTGGCCGCAGTGGAAGAAATGGGTTCGCGGGATACCTTTAAAGGATACGGCCCGGAACAAGGTTATGAGTGGCTGCGGGAGAAAATTGCCGAACACGATTTTAAGTCGCGGGGATGCGATGTGGATGCTTCGGAAATCTTTATTTCTGATGGTTCTAAGTGCGATTGCGGCAATATTCTCGATATCTTTGGCAACAATAACACGATCGCAGTTACAGATCCAGTGTATCCGGTGTATGTAGACACGAACGTGATGGCTGGGCACACCGGAGATGCCAACGAAAATGGCGAATACGGCGGCTTAGTTTACCTGCCAATTACAGCGGAAAATAATTTTACTGCGGAAATTCCCACCGACAAAAAAGTCGATTTAATTTACTTGTGTTTCCCGAATAACCCGACGGGGGCAACTGCAACCAAGGAACACTTGCAAGCTTGGGTAAATTATGCTAAGGCTAACGGTTCGATTATTTTCTTTGATGCAGCCTACGAAGCCTATATTACCGATCCGAGTTTGCCGCATTCTATCTACGAAATTGAAGGGGCGCGGGATTGTGCGATCGAATTTCGTTCTTTTTCCAAAAATGCTGGTTTCACGGGTACTCGCTGCGCGTTAACAGTTGTACCGAAGACTTTGACTGGAAAAGCAGCAGATGGTTCCGATGTCGAAATTTGGAAGCTGTGGAACCGCCGCCAATCTACTAAATTTAACGGAGTTTCTTACATCGTGCAGCGCGGTGCTGAGGCGGTTTATTCGGAGGCTGGCAAGGCACAGATTCAGGCGTTAGTCAATTTTTACATGGAAAATGCTGCGATTATTCGCGAGAAATTGACAGCGGCGGGAATCGAGGTTTTTGGTGGTGAAAATGCACCTTATGTGTGGGTGAAAACGCCTCACGGTTTGTCGAGTTGGGATTTCTTTCAGAAGTTGCTGGAAACTTGCAATGTGGTGGGAACTCCGGGTTCTGGTTTTGGTGCGGCGGGTGAGGGTTATTTCCGCATTTCGGCGTTTAACAGTCGGGAGAATGTGGAGGAGGCGATGAGACGGATTGTGGAGAAGTTTAAGGTGTAAAAGCGCGAGAGATAAGTCTTTTTGGGGCGGGCAAGATGCCCACCCCACCAGAATTTGATATGTTGTGGAACAGGCATCTTGCCTGTTTTTGTGGGCGGGCAAGATGCCCACCCCACAAGAAATTGATATGTTGTGGAACAGGTATCTTGCCTGTTTCTTTGGGCGGGCAAGATGCCCACCCCACAAGAAATTGATATGTTGTGGAACAGGCATCTTGCCTGTTTCTTTGGGCGGGCAAGATGCCCAACCCACAAGAATTTGATATGTTGTGGAACAGGCATCTTGCCTGTTCATGAAAATAGTAAAAAATGTGAGTTATAATCTAAAATGATTGTGGCTCAGGGTTTCCATACAAAATACCAGCCAACACCAGGAGTTTTTTATGCACTTGCTACGAGTTCAAGTTCCTGATTTTCGCGGTTTGAAAAATATAGACATCACTTTTGAAAAGGATTTTGTTCCTAGTATTTTTCCGCTTGGCAGTCAAAATGGCGGCGGTAAAAGTACGCTGTTACAGTTAATTTTTGTGTTGCTGCACTGTTCTGTCGATGAGAAGAAAAAGCCATTTTTAGAAAATCTGCTTCAGGGATTTAAAATTTCTGAGGGGGAAGACAAAAGAGTGTTAGCCATTATTGACATTTGGGATGGAGAAAAAATTGTTAACCTTAATTTTTGTTCGGAAAAATGTTCACCGTTTGAAGCGATGGTTGATTTTGATGAACAGATAAATTCAGAAGATAGCCTAAATATATGTTATTATTCAAGCATTCAAACAAATCAAAATCAAGAGCCAAATACAAAGCTACAATGTCATTTGACTTATCAAAGTAAAGAACAAGCAAAATTATTATTACATAAGATATCGCGTAAAATTTTCCTGGCAGCTCCTTCAACACAGATTTTCCTATTTCTTCCGCCGACTTCTCGAAAATTATTATTTAGTAACTCAAGTAACGGAGATAAGAATTATTACGGGATACTCGAATCTGCACGCTCTCAATTACAAGGCTTGTTTACCTATGACTTTCTTGCTGTAAAGTTACTTATTAAATCATTTAAAGATGCTCGCGACCGCGACTTTAGAGAAGCCATTAAAACAGGGAGCTACGGTAATAACTATCAAACTCTAATTAACGACTTAAATTTGATGTTGTCAAATAAAAGGATAAATGTAAATGAAGATTTTTCTGGCGTCAATTTTAAATTGTATAATAATGGTGAAACTATAGAACTGTATCCCGAAGATTTAAGTCACGGCGAACTCAAACGACTCAGCATTTATATATGGCTCAAGTCTCGCAACATAGAAGATGCTATTGTTTTGATGGATGAAATTGAAATTGCTTTTCATCCAGATTGGCAATATCAAATTATATCAGACCTCAAAGAGTGGGGGCCCAGCAATCAATATATTCTGGCAACTCACTCCTACGCTTTGTGTGAAGCTCTGACACCGGCTCATGTTAAAGAAATAGAGCCAAAACTGATTAAAAAATAATCTAATATTACAAATGAGTCTGAATCCAGAACAGCTAGAAGAACACTGCAAAATAATTCTTAAATCTCCCAGAATTAAGAACAAAATTGTAGTGTTATGCGAGGGCCCTATTTCCGATATCGAGGGTACACGATCGCCTCAAGCTTATAAAAACATGGAGAAAATGCCGGATGCCAACTTTTATAAGGCTTGCGTTCCGACATGGTGGAGACAGAAGCGACCGGAATTTTTCAACTGTGGCGATCGCGCAAGTGTAATAAATACTTATTTTAATCTTTTAACATTACACAATCATGATACCACTAATTCGTATTTAGAGCCAGATCGACTTTTTGCAATGATAGATTTGGACTTGCACCTGCAAAAGATTGATGATTACATTTTTCCAGATACAGAAGCAATTTTTTGCAATCTTTACGAAAAATCGGAGGTGAAAGCACAAAATGCAAAACTGCACCGGATATGGATTACTGGTTTAATTCATAAAGAAGCATATTTTCTTACACCTGAGCTTCAATCAATATTTGATGATTATCCTCATCCTCCGATGTATCAGGATAATCCTGTTGAAGTGAATAGTATTTATATGGATATGGCTGATAAAATTAGTAGCGATCCCGACTTAAAGAATAACCTTAACATACAGAGAGCACTCGATCGCATAAATCATTGTTTAAATTGTACAGATTTAGATAAATTACAAGATTCATGGAAAACTGAGTTTAAAAATACGTCCGATGAAATGTGCAAGCAGCAATTAATTATGGCTTTGCTCACAATTAGAAAAGCTAAGGATTATTGGGGACAAATTAAGCCACCCGTTGACTGGAGCGGTAACGATCGCGTATTTAGAGAACAACTATCGTTAGAGATTGGCAGATTTTATTCAGAGCAAAGTAGTGATGTTAAGTGTCATATTCCTTTTTTTTTCAACACATTGCATGAGTTTGTTTAATCATTCTTGGACGCAACATCACCACGGATTGGGAACAATCACAAAAAAATGCCACCTATAAAACGCGCTTGTGTAGAAACTTTGCATCCACGACTGCATTATTCACCCATCTTGTACCATCCAAACGAGCATTCCCAAAATTTGCTCCAGCGGAACCAAGGCATAATCATTAAGATCCAGCGATACAGTTTTTTCCTCCAATTTGAGAAATCGCCACTGCGTTCCGTTACTGACACTCCCATAAACAACTGGAATTGGTTTACCCTTCGCTTCATTAAACTTCTGCATTGCCACCATTTCGGCAATGCACTGTCCAATTCCTGTTTTTAAATCTGCTTTCTTCGCCTCAACAACTGCGACTGCTGGCGCTTCAATCTCTAACATTTCTGAAGAGCGACTAATCAAAAAATCACAAATTCCATTGAGTCCTTGTTTGAAATCAACCGTAAAGTCTTCCCCCGAAAACAAGCTAATCTTCTCCTGCAAAATCTTCCTGACTTCCAGCAGTACGGGAGTAATAATCATGGACGATCGCGCTTTTTCACTTCCTGTCGCTACGGCTACGGGTAAACTATTCGCTAAAAAATCTGTCAGGGTTGCACTCGGAGCGATCGGAGTTATTTGTGGTAAAAATCGCGGCCCTTCTATTGTTGTTAATCCAAAGGCTGCTTTGACTTTAAGGATTGTCGTAAATTCGCTATAAGACATTGCTTATTAACGGGGCTAGGGGAATATGGGAGACTTCGGAATACTTTAATTCTATTCATCAGCATCGCTGGGATAACCAAATTGGTCGGGTAATTCAGCAGAGGTAATTTGCAAAATCTCTAGCAACCTCTTATATTGAACGGGCGTTAGCTTCGGTACGGATCGCCCCGATTCCCAGTTCCTTACCGTCGCTTCCGTAACTCCAAGTGCTTCTGCTAGCTGCTTTTGAGTCAAAAACCGCTGAACTCTCAGTCGCATTAGGGGCGATCGCTCGGCTCTTTCTGAGATTTCCATAGGCTATTTGTTACTTTATGTTAATTTAATTTATGCTTTTATTAAATACGTTGACGTATACCGTTATTTGATTTACGCTTATAGCAATAGAGATTAGACAGCACGAGCTAAGCCACTTGTGCTGTAGGGGAATTGCTGTCTTTTCTTCAACTTGCTATTGTACGCGGTTTTACCGTTACAAAGCATCAAACCTATCGAAAATTGTTTGTCAAAACTATGTTGCAAGATTCCGCATCGAACCAAGTATCGCCCCAAGTTTCAACCAACCAAAGCTTTGAGGCCGATAATCGCGAAGCAGTCCGTCACGTCATCATCGGTTCGCCGCTGGGGGTACGGCGAACTATCCACCAACTCCACGCATTGCGCTACGCGGATGTTGCTAATTGGACGCATCCGATCGCCATTCCCGACAATCGCATCATCATTACACCGGAACAGGGAGAAATCATGAGTCTGTTAGTTAAGTTAATTCGGTTGGAATGAAGTCTAAATGTGCGATCGACCTTTCTCGAATTGAGTCAAAAGTGCGATCGCGAATCTCTTCTCGTTACCCGTGCTAAACTCAACAGATATATCCAAAAACTCTTGTCGGGTAGGCATCCTGCCTGCCCTTGGCACAAATTTAACAACTAGCTCCCTATTCAGCTTATGATTGTTATCACTCGCGTCCTTACACCTGTTAGCCAGATGGAGCTTGCTCCCGGCAGTGTCGTAACTATTACCAATATAAGTTGGCTGGAATTCGAGTCAATTTTGGAGGAATTGGGAGAAAAGCGATCGGCACGAATTGCTTACAGCAAAGAAACTTTACAAATTATGGTTCCTTTACCCGAACACGAAAAGCCTAGAGATATAATCTCTGATATTGTAAAAATTTTACTCAAGTCAGCGGGCAGAAGATATGAACCCTTTGGTTCTACTACTTTCAAACGGGAAGGTGCCGCAGGAATTGAACCTGATGCTTGCTTTTATATTCTAAATTATCAGCGGATGATTGGCTGTCGCCGACTGCAACCCGACGATCCTCCGCCCGATTTGGCAATTGAGACGGATGTTACTTCTAAAACTACGATCGATGCCTATAAAATTATTGGAGTTCCAGAAGTATGGGTTTACGACAGTGGCAGGCTTCGCATCTATTTGCTGCAACCAGATGGAGAGTATTTGGAATCTGATATTAGTCCGAATTTTCCGGGAATTGCGATCGCCCAACTTATCCCCGCTACAGTGGAACGTGCTTGGCAGGTTGGAAATTTGCAAGCGCTAGAAGAATTTGAAAGTGCGATCCTCTCCGAGGGCTTCGCTAACGGCTAAACTCGTAGGATACATTACGAACTTCGCACTTCGCATCCAAAAAATTACACAATTACAGCCAAATTGTCAACCCCCAAAGGTCGATAAATTGTATCTCTTTGCTGATAATCCCGCCCCAAAGAACGAATCGCATTTTGCAAATCTTCGACAGATTGACAACTGCCGCCAACCGCACCGGCCATCGTTGTAATGTGCTCTTCCATCAAAGTGCCGCCGATGTCGTTGCAGCCCCATTTGAGCGCTTCTGTAGCTCCATCTAAACCTAATTTTACCCAACTCGGCTGGTGATTGGAAATCAAATTTCCTAAGAAGATTCTCGATACAGCGGTGAGTAACAATGTATCTGCTAAAATTGGTTGGTCGCGGCCGACTCGACTCCGCAAAGGAGCCGGTGCTTGCTGTCCGACAAAGGGCAGTAAAATAAATTCTGTAATGCGTGCCGGATAGTTTTGGTCGATCGCAGTTTGTTGGAGCGATCGCACTTTTTCTAAATGCAAAACCTGCTGCCCTGCCGTCTCAATATGCCCGCAAAGCATCGTACTCGTTGTCGGCAAACCCAGACTGTGAGCAGTTCCCACAATTTCCAGCCAAGTTGCTGAATTTAGCTTTTCCGGGCAAATTACCCGTCGCACAGAATCGTCGAGAACTTCCGCAGCGGTTCCCGGCATCGAACCGACTCCCGCATCCCGCAAAGCCGAAATTACATAGCGGAAACTAAGATTATCTCCTCTGGCAATAAATTCTATTTCTTGCGGCGAAAAAGCGTGCAAGTGCAACTGCGGAAACTTATCTTTAATAGTTTTCACCAATTGCAGATAATAAGGCAAAGATGCGCCGTTGAGCTTAGCTTGAAGATTTAAGCCGCCCTGCATACAAATTTCCGTCGCACCCCGCTGCACTGCATCAGTTGCCTTTTCCTGAATTTGGGCTGCGTCTAACCAAAAAGCGCCTTCATCTCCCTCATCGCGGCGGAATGCACAGAAACTGCAATGCTGCTCGCAAATATTTGTAAAATTAATATTTCGATTGATAACGTAGGTGACAGTATCGCCTGATTGTTGGCGGCGCAGCAAGTCAGCGGTTGCTTGAATTTGGGCGATCGCATCTGGCTCTCTTTGCTGCAAAAGTACCAATGCCTCTGCGGTAGAGATGTTGTAACCTTGTAAAGCTCGATCGAGAATTGCATCCACAGTTTTCTTTTTAACTCAACTACAGAATTACTGCCTAGAATTAAGGCGTTTTCATATTTTAACGAATCAATTAGAGAGGAACGATATTCTAAAATCTCAAGTCTTACAAAAGCATCCTTTACTTTCTGGAAACTGAAATTATGGGCATCAACCAAGCAAATCACCTGTTGCCAGTGCCTTCTGGCCCTTTGCAAATTCCTGCTGTACCAACTTTCGGTTCAACTTTTACAGAGGCAGACACACCGCCAATTTATTTTTCCTTGGTCATTCCCACCTATAACGAGTGCAAGAATATCAAGAGTATTGTGGAACAATTGACTCAATTGCTCGATGGCATCATTCCCGGCGACTACGAATTAATTGTAGTCGATGACGACAGCCCCGATCGCACCTGGGAAGTTGCCCTGTCCCTGACACCGGAATATCCGCAATTGCGGGTGATGCGCCGGGAAGAGGAGCGGGGACTTTCCACAGCGGTAATTCGCGGTTGGCAAGCCGCTCGGGGCGAGGTTTTGGGCGTCATCGATGCCGACTTGCAGCATCCCCCGGAGACGCTTTTGCAGCTTTTAGCAGAAATTCAGCGGGGAGCCGATTTGGCCGCAGCGAGCCGCCACGTTGCCGAGGGTGGCGTGAGCGACTGGAGCATTATCAGGCGATTTTTATCGCGGGGCGCTCAAACCGTGGGGTTGGTGATCCTGCCGGGAGTGGTGGGCCGAGTTTCCGATCCGATGAGCGGCTATTTTATGGTGCGTCGCAGTTGCATAGCGGGCAAAATGCTAAATCCTACAGGTTACAAAATTTTGATTGAAGTGCTCGGCAGGGGGGACATCCGCTGGATTGGGGAAGTTGGTTACGTGTTTCAGGAGCGGCAAGAAGGCGAGAGCAAAGTTACCTGGAAACAGTATATTGAGTATTTGCGGCATTTGCTTCGGTTGCGGTTTGCCCGCTGGCCGATGGGCAAGTTTCTGCGGTTTGGCATTGTGGGTTTCAGCGGCGTGTTTGTGGATATGGGAGTTTTTTACCTGCTGCGGACTGTCCTAGGTTTGGCGCTGACTCGCAGTCTGATAGTTTCTGCTGAATTGGCAATTATCAGTAACTTTTTGTGGAATGATTTGTGGACTTTTGGGGATATTTCTAAGCGCCAGCCTGGAAAGCACCAGCGCTTGAAACGGCTGTTGAAATTTAATGTGATTTGTTTGATAGGTGTGATTATCAATGTGCTGCTAGTGAATGTGATGTTTAATGTTTTTAATGTAAACGAATATTTGGCTAAGTTGATTGCGATCGCTACTGTGACTCTGTGGAATTTCTGGATCAATATGAAGCTGAGCTGGCGGGTGACGGAAGTTGATTAGCTAATTGGTAATTAGTAATTTATAAAATGACCAATGCCCAATGCCCAATAACTAATGACCAATAACCAATGACCAATGACTAATGACTAATGACTCTTCTTACCTATGCCTTTGAATGACTCAATTAATGATTAAGAACAAACAACTATTGTTGCTATTTCTGTGGACTGCGATCGCCTTTATTTTGCGCTTTGCCAATTTGGACTCGAAACCGCTGTGGACAGACGAGTTTTCGACTCTAGTGTTTAGTTTGGGCAACAGTTTTCGCGGGGTGCCGGTCGATCGCGCGATCGATCTTTCTACATTATTACAACCGCTACAATTGGGCCCCGATGCTGACACCGCCGACGTGCTCCGCAATTTGCTGCTAGAAAGCAACCATCCACCAGTGTATTTTATGCTCGCCCACTGGTGGATGCGGTTGTTTGGGGCTTCTGAGGATAGTTTAGTTTGGATCGGGCGATCGCTCCCTGCTTTATTGGGCGTGATTTCAGTTCCCGCTATCTACTTTTTGGGCAAATTTGCCTTCAATTCTCGTTTAGTCGGTCAATGTGCGGCCGCGATGATGGCAGTTTCTCCCTACGGCATTTATCTCGCTCAAGAAGCTCGACATTACACTTTAGGAATCTTATTAGTTATTGCCTCTCTTTTTTGCTTGACATTAGCTGCAAAAAAGCTGCAAAATCCCGCTCCGCTGCCTATTTGGGCTGTGCTGCTTTGGGTAGTTGTTAACTGTTTGGGAATTGCTTCTCACTACTTTTTCGTGCTGACTTTGTGTGCCGAAGCCATCGCCTTAATTGCTGTAATTTTGCTGCAAGTTAATCAGAAATTGGCAACTTCAAATAATCAGCAGTCGAATATTTGGCAATTTCAAATCCTCTGGCGGCTGTTAGCAGTAGCGATCGGCACTTTGGCTGGCGGTTTAGTTTGGTTGCCGGTATTTTTGTCAAATAAATACGGCAGCGAACTCACGAATTGGATTGTCAGCGGCGATCGCACATTTTTAGATTGGATCGCGCCGATTTTTCAAGCTTTAGCTGGATGGATCACTGTGATGTCTCTGCTGCCGGTGGAATCGCCAAATTTGGCAGTAGTAGTTGCATCGGCGATCGCAATGGCAATATTTTTGATCTGGGCGCTTCCCCTGCTGCGGGGCGCTCTTAAAACTTCTTTAAAAACAACCGATACTCGTTTAGGTACTGTTATTTTCGGCGGGTTTGTGCTGGGAGCAATTTTTCTATTTTTCAGTTTTGCATATATTCTCGGCATTGACATAACTCGCGGCGCTCGATACAATTTCGTCTACTTTCCGGGGGCGATATTACTGTTAGGAGTAACCTTGGCGGTTATTTTTAACAAACCTACAGTAAAAAGTCAATGGTTTAATTTACCTGCTGTGGAAATTGCTGGCAAAAAAGCAGTTCTGCTAATTTTAGTAATGGGTTTTGCAAGCGGTGTAACAGTAAATTCTAATCTCGGCTATCGCAAATATTACAAACCCGATCTTTTAATTCCGATTATGCGCGAATTATCGAAAGTTCCCGTGTTAATTGCCACTACTCAAAGCACTCATGTAGAAATAGGAGAGTTGATGGGGATAGGATGGGAATGGGAAAGAAGGAAGAAGGAAGAAGGAAGAAGGAAGAAGGAAGAAGGAAGAAGGAAGAAGGAGGACGTTAAAGCATCGGATTCTCCACAGTTTCTTTTAGTTAATCAGAGAAGGGATGAGCCGGAAATAGCGGCGGGGACACTTGACAAAACACTCAGTCAATTACAACGCCCGCTAGATTTGTGGCTGGTTAATTTTCGCGCACCTGTCAATTTAGCAGCACAAAAATGTCAGCTTGAACCTGGCGATTTGCCTGCGGTGGATGGGTATGAATATCAAGTTTATCATTGTTCCTGATTTGGCGATCGCCCGCAACGACAGTCCGACTTACATCTTGCAACATTCTCAATAAGTTTTTTATGGGCGGGCTAGAAGCCCACCCCACAAGACAATCCATTCTTTGTGGAACCGGCTTCTAGCCCGTTGCTGACGTGCCCACCCCACAAGACAATCCATTCTTTGTGGAACCGGCTTCTAGCCCGTTGCTGACAATAGTACAAGATATCAGATCCGACTAGAAAGGGCGATCGATAAATTTATGACTCAATAAACTGACATTGCTAAGCTGTTACGCATTTAAACCACTAACGAGGCCTGTAGGGTGCCACGGGTAGAACACTTACTAAGCAAGGAAAACAAGATAGGGCTGACGCACCCTACAATACTATTTTAAATGCGTAACAGCTTAAAGCTATTACCAATACGCATCACCCCGCTGATGTAGATGTAGGGTGCACACTGCGCACTGCGCACCTTACCGCTATCAATACGATCGGGACTGTTCCATCGAACGCTAAGAGTCAGCGGCCAAATGTTTAATTAAGACGCTCATCACTTCACCGGGATTTTGAGTTGGGACAAGCGGACTCCAGTCAGAAACGCAGGCAAAATTATCGCGGTGAAAAGAATGAATGACGCGGGAAACAACAGGACGAGAACTGATAATGAAAAGTTTCAAGAGTTCTCGGTTAACTGAAGTTGGCAAGTTTGGTTCTTTAGCAAGGGGCTGATTGAGTTCGGTAGTTGGATTTTCTGGCCCAACCTCGAAAGCAAGTATTAATTCGGTATTGGGTAGCATTTGCCGGATGACTTTCAGGGAAGATTCTGCTTCGCTGCGGCTGCGAAATTGCGCGACGGGTAAGCGCTGAAAGTTGGGCAGCAGTCGGTAAATAATCCAGGCATTCGCAGTTTCTGGGGTGTTCATGGCTGTATTGTAAATTGGGTATGTTTGCCCATAGGAAAGTGACAGAATTGCACCTTTGATTTTTAGTGCAGTCTGTTTTGGCTATGGCTGTGCCTATCACAAGTAAGTTAAGCGCTTAAATTAGGCGCTTAAACTAAGATGTTATAATAATATGGTAAAAAAAAGGCAACGTCAACGGCAACCAGAAAATGAGTTGCCTTTTCGGAGACTGCGGGAGAATGCTAATTTGAGCCAAGAAGAGTTGGCTGTGCGGATGGGGGTGTCGGCTTCGTCGGTGCGGCGATGGGAAAAGGGAGACGAACCTACGATGACTGTTCGGCAAATGAGGGATTTTTGCCGTTTAGTGGGGGTATGTTTTGATGAGTTGCCGGATTATCTGAGTCGGCGAGTAGATGAGGAGGAATCACTAGACCTCTTGCAAAAATAGCTGGGACGGGCAAGATGCCCATCCCACAAAAAGTTTTTTCTGTTGTGGGATGGGCATCTTGCCCGTCCGAAAATTTGCTTAAAAGGACTTTTGCAAGAAGTCTACTAGAAATTGACGGTCGGAGATTTTGAAAAATTATGAGGCTATTCGAGAACAAGCAATTTTTGGTGAGTTGCTGGTTTGAATTGCGATTTGTATCAAAAAACAACCACGCTATAATTGATGTAAGTTTTGGGAAAAACTGCAATGTTAAATTACAACTGGCCGAGGTACTTACCCTCAGCCGATGAACTGCCAGACTCTGACGAAACGCCTGTGGATAACGAACTGCAAGAACTAATACCGGGGTTGCTAAAAGCAATATTGCTCATACTTTGGGCAGAACGGATGGACTGGTTTTTTGGTATAGATATGGGCATCTATTTTCATGATGAAAAACCTCCAATTGTCCCGGATGGTTTCTTGAGTTTAGGAGTGGAACGGTTTTATGATGAAGAATTGCGTCCCAGTTACGTGCTGTGGGATGAAAGGGTTGTGCCTACTTTGGTACTGGAAGTCGTTTCCAAAAAGTATCGCAAGGAATACAGCACAAAGTTGGAGGAATATCAAGCTTTAGGCGTACTTTATTACGTCATTTATTCTTCGCGCCGCCGCCGCAAACCCCGTTTGGAAGTACATAAGTTAGTTAATGGCAAGTATGAATTACAGTCGGGACATCCTGTTTGGATGCCAGAGATTGGTTTGGGAATTGGTTGTGAAAGGGGCAATTATTCTGGGGTGATGAGGGAGTGGTTGTATTGGTACGATGCAGATGGAAAACGTTATCTGACTCCTGAAGAACAGGTGAACAGATTAGCACAAAAATTGCTGGAGTTAGGAGTCGATCCAAATAGTCTGAGGTGAAGTAATTATTAGAGCGATGATTTGGTAAGCTGTCGCGCATTTAAATTGCATCGTCGGGGCGGGCGGGACGCCCAACCCCTACTCCCCACAAGAGTTTAATTGTTTTTTTGACATACAATTTAAATGCCGCAACAGCTTAAAGCCGACATTTCTATATTCTTCTGGTAGGAAGGGAGCAAGTTTTCAATCTTTCCTGACACTATCGGGCACGCCCACCGCCGAAATACCCGATATCGCCCTTAAATTCTGACACCGAATCAACTCATTAAAATCCAAACTGCGCCCTTCAATTTGCGCCACAGCTTCAATAGCAGACAGCAGATGTCCGGCCGCTTCCGCTTCGCTGTAACCGCGCCTTCCCGCTACTCTAATCGCCCCCTCGTCAGCATCTAACTCTACTTGGGAACTGCGGTTGTCGCGCCAAATTCGAGTCATGGCGAGTCCCGTCAAACCACCGGCGATCGCAGTTCCGATCGCATCTGCCTGCAACAATTCTACAACAGTCCCGACAATTCCCGCCAGAGCCGCACCTTGATAAATATCCGGTTTAAACCACTTAACATTGCACAGAAAACTTACATTCCGCAATATCAGTAAATCCCGCTGCGGCTTAGATAGCAGCCTCCACCAATCAAAATTAATATAAATCGGGCGAGATTGATTCCAAGGCAAAGGAAAATCGCAGTCAATTACCGTTGATTGTTGTGGCTTATTAATAATTTTACAAGTCATGCGGCCGGAGGCGGGCATCACATCTAACAGGCGGCGAATTTCTGGTTCGGGATTCATAGTTGAAGGAAGAAGGAAGAGGGAAGAAGGAAGAAGTCATTAGTCATTGGTCATTAGTCATTGGTCATTAGTCATCAAGAAGAGGGAATTGGTGTGATGAATTTCGCTTATTACTTAGTCTATATCCCTCTAAATCCCCCTAAAAAAGGGGGACTTTGATCACTTCCAGTTCCCGTCTTAAAAAGGGGAACTTTGACCGCTTCTTGTCCCCCCCTTCTTAAGGGGGGTTAGGGGGGATCTGGCCTTAATCGCCAGACAGAAAACTGGAACTAAGTTTGATGTTAAGTATCCTTGAACTGTACCTCATTTAAGGGCTTTTCTTCGATTCAGATTTAGGAGATTCTTGAGCTTTCGGAATTGCTTTTTCACCCTTCGGGGAAGGCTTTGGACTGGCAATTGCTGGGGCAACTGACGGCGTTGAATTCGCGGCTGGGGATGGCGATGATTTCGGAGAATCAGGCGCTGTTAACGGGGCAGCCGGGGCTGTTTTAGCGCCTAAGATGCTGGCGTCTCCGGTGTCAAAGGTGCCGGCGATGCAAGCGATCATCATTGTGGCTAAGGTGCCGACAAATAATGCTTTCCAACCGAGTTCGGAAATGTCTTTGCGGCGGGATGGAATTAGGGCGATCGTACCGCCGACAAATATGCCGACGGAGGCTAAGTGGGCGAAGCCGGAAAGGGCGTAACTGACAATTAATACTGTACGATCGCTCACCAGTCCTTTTGCCCCCGCTTCTGCTAAAGTTTGATAGGGCGGAATCGCCGTTTCTAACAGTCGGCGGCCGATAATTACTGATGCTTGCCAAGAGTCGTCAATGGAGACTCCGGTTAATAGCGTCAGGGGATAAAATAAGACTCCCATAATGTTGGCTAAGGTGACAACTTTGAAAAAGCCACCAATTGGGCCTGGCAAAATTGCCAGCCAAGCAAAGAATTGATTGATTAAGGAAACTAAGCCCAAGATTAAAATCAAAACAGCGGCGATCGCCACTGCCATTTTTACACCGTCCAATGCACCAATTATCGCTGCATCCAAAGGACTCACACGTTCGATCGGTTCTCCCCCAACTGTCTCTTGTTGGCGGATATCGCCGTCATTTTCGGCAATTTCGTCGCCGATAAATTCGCGGCCTTGAGGTTTTCGTTCTTCCTTGGGAATGCCGCCCATTGTCAGCGGCACTCCCGTCTCCGGTACTAAGATTTTGGAGAGGACAAAACAAGCGGGAATTGCGATAATTGAGGCTGAAACTAAATGACCTAAAATATTGGGAAAAACGGGTTTGAGAAAACTGACGTAAATTGCTAAAGTTGAAGAAGCCGCCGTCCCAAAACAGCAAGAGAGGATTGCACAAAGTTCCGAACGAGTCATTTTCGGCAAATAAGGCTTGACAACAATTGCCGCTTCAATTCCTACGAAAATATTAGCAGCACCGCTGAGAGCTTCCGCGCCGCTCAACCGCATTGTCATATAAAATATTTTGGCAAATACTTCGGTGACAATTTGAATGACGCCGATGTTGTATAGCAAAGCCATGAGGCCCGAAAAAAAGACGACTGTCGGTAAAGCTCGAAAGGCAAAAATATATCCTAAATTAACTGCCGGATCTTTACCGGGTATCGGTACAACATTACTCCCGAATACAAATCTTGCCCCAGCGTCAGCAGCGGTGAATACTCCATCCAGTAAGCCAGTAAACCACTCTAGGGCGAGGCGAGTTGGGGGGAACAGGAATACTAAAAATCCTAAGACTAATTGCAGCCCAATGCCCCAGATGATGACGCGCCAGGGAATATACTTACGCTGTCGGTTTTCTGAAAAAATCCAGGCGATCGCGCACAAGCCAAAAATGCCCAGAAACGAGATAAGATTGTAGATAGACATGAGCTTAGTCCTTGAAATAGCTGAGAATGCCGATCGACGGCTTGCACCACATCAGTTATACTATTCATCGGACGGCAAATGCCAAAAAAATAACTGTCATAGGAATTACGCACTCAACAGCGTACTTATGTCATTGCTTATGTCATTGCGAGCGGAAGCGGATCTTTAGCAACCCTTGATTTGCCGTAATTACCAGCACTTTAAATAGAAACACGCAACACATGGAAGCTTTTGCTCCACATCCTCCTGAATGGACTGCGACGGCGGTTCACGCTACTGAGTTTTGCTGTCCCAAGTGCGGTGCTAGCTGCACGGATGCCGATGAGGTCTGGATTAATCGCCGATCGCCAGTATACACCGAGTTCAACCGCCGGAAGTGGCAAGAATTTTACCGGTGCCAGTGTGGCGGCGTGTGGTGGGCCTGGAGTAGCGATCGGCCTCCTTCGGAACTTGTGCGTCGCGATGAGAGTTCGGATGAGGGTTCAGATGATGATTTTTAGAAGGATGAGTCGATTTTCGATTTTCGATTTTATAATAAATTAGGGTAAGGTGCGCATTGCGCACCCTACATTTAGATAGATCGCCGCAAGTTCTCAACTAATTCATCACGTCAAGTATTCCCTTGACTACGCCTTCCATGACTCTTTCAATTAAGCTCAATTCCTTTTCGCCGATCGACTCATTTAATAGCATTGACTGAATTCGCTGTCTGTCATCCCGACTCAGTTCGCCTGACGAAAAGATCCGATCTACTATTTGTTCAGTTAGAAATTGGGAAGTTTGAGTTTGCATGGCTGGTTTCTAAAAGCATCAATATTTTGTTTTTAAATTAGTTAGAGGAGCCAGTTATCTTGAGGGTTTATAGCTATTTCCTTTTATCTGTGAGACAATCATATGACTCTGCTGACACTTTGTCAAGACACCTGCGACAGATAAATATAAAATCTGCATTGTTGTATTTCCGACATTCTGGCAAGGGTGCTTTGGGAGCAACTCGGGACACGGCACTGCCGTGTCCCTACCCCAAAATAATCATGAGCGTTCGCGACAGATTTAACTATCGCCCGATTAATTGTAAGGAAACGGCTCTCGCGTAAGTCCTGACTGTGGGTAATATTAATTCTGATGCTACTGGATTTGATATGACTCAGCAGATTCGCACCCAGGGGACAAACCCCCCTGCCCGCAAGCTCGACCTTTTTAAGTTTATTGGCACTTTGGCGGAACATTACAGCTCAAAAAAAATCACAACTACAAGAGATTAGAATGGGGCATAAGGCATGGGGCCAACAGGGAATTGGTAATAGGCAATTGGTAATTGTTATTTCTGCCCACTGACAACTGCCCACTAACAACTGACTAATGACAACTGACTAATGACGTATTTTCGCTCTGCTCTAATTTTGACATTAGGTTTTTGGCTGCTACCGCTAGCAGTGCGATCGCAACCTGTCCTTCCGGCGAACGACGGCACGAATACTGTTGTTAAGTCCGACCAAAATCGTACAGACATTAGTGGCGGACAACTGTCTGGAAACAAAGCAAATCTGTTTCACAGCTTCAGCCAATTTAATCTCAGCGAAGGTCAAATTGCTAATTTTCTAACTAATCCAAATATTCAAAATATTTTAGGGCGGATTTCTGGTGGCGATGTTTCTGTCATTAACGGTCTGATTTCTGTAAGCGGCGGAAACTCGAATTTATTTTTAATGAATCCGGCGGGAATTGTCTTCGGTCAAAATGCTAGATTGAACGTGCCGGGGTCTTTTTTCGCGACAACTGCTACAGGTATTGGTTTCGGCGACCGCTGGTTCAATTGGGCCGGAATTAATGATTACAAAGCTTTAGCGGGAAATCCGAATCAATTTAATTTTAATAACTCACAATCTGGGACTATTGTCAATGCGGGAAACTTGGCAGTTGGCAGCGGTCAAAGTTTAACTTTGCTGGGCGGGACAGTGATTAATACCGGGCAATTGTCCGCCCCGAGCGGTAAAATTACAGTGGCTGCTGTCCCGGGAGAAAATGCAGTCCGTATCAGTCAAGTTGGCAATTTATTGAGTTTAGAAATTACTCCGTCTTTGCAGTCAGAAAAATCGGCGATCGCCCCGCTTGCTTTGCCTCAGTTGCTGACTGGCCACGGCATAGCGTCAGCCACAGGTTTAACGACTGACGCACAAGGTCAATTGGTACTGACTGGCGGCCAAACAGTGCCGGTAAATGCCGGAAGTGCGATCGTCTCGGGTTCTGTAAATGTATTTGCTCCTTCTGGCAATGCTGGGGGCACAGTCAATATTTTAGGGGAAAAAGTCGGACTGTTCGGCGCAAATATCAATGCTTCCGGGACGGACGGCGGAGGTAATGTGCGCGTCGGAGGCGGTTTCCAGGGGACAGAACCAGTGCCGAACGCACTGGTGACATATGTTAGTCCAGATTCTACGATCGCAGCAGACGCGATCGACCGCGGCAATGGCGGCACTGCGGTAATTTGGGCAGACAATACAACTCGCTTCTTCGGCAATATTACTGCTCGCGGCGGCAGTGCCGCAGGTAACGGCGGAGGAGTGGAAGTTTCGGGCAAAAATGCTTTAACTTTCCAAGGAGAGGTCGATACCCGCGCTGCTAACGGTACGATCGGCACTTTGTGGCTCGATCCGGCAAATATTACGATCGTCAGCGGTAACGGCTACACCAGCACGCCATCAACCGCCCTGCAACTCGAACCCGCAGCAGAACCCAATGAAACATCGATCTCAGAAGTGAAGTTGGAACAGATGGTGGCCGGCAGCAACGTAGTTCTAGATACCCCCGGCGACATCATTGTCCAAGACTTGCGCGATAACAAACTTTCCCTGCAAGCGAGAACGGGAGACACCGTAACATTTAAATCGGGCCGAGTGTTTTTTGTCAATGACCCCAACGATTTAATCGAGACTCAAGGCGGCAACGTCAACATTTTCGCCAGCAGCATCTCTCTGGGCGGACTCAATGCCAACGGCGGCAATATCGCTCTCACCGCTAACGGCATTGACTTGAGGGGCGAGCGCAATTCCGTCAGCAGTGCGGGGGCAACAATTCGCTTGCAGCCCAACGACAGCCGAGGAATTCGGATCGGCGGCACCGGCGATATTTTGGGCATTTTGGACTTGACGGCAGCGGATCTGGGCGCTTTGGCGGGGGGTTTCGGTTCGATCGCGATCGGGCGCGAAAACAGCAGCTCGATCGCGATCGTCGCACCCATTACCTTCAACAGCCCGCTGACACTTCAAGGCAGCTCGATCGCGATCGACAATCCCCTCTTGACAAGCGGCAGCGCTTCCCTGACTCTCGACGCGCCCAAAACTGATCTCGGCGCCAACATTGCGACATCCGGCGGCGATCTAACTTTTACAGGAAACGCATCGCTCAATGCTGACGCGGCTTTGAGCGCGTCAGCTACGGGCAGCATTCTGTTCTCCGGTAGCCTAGACGGAGCTCGCGCCTTGAGACTTGATGCTGGACGAGTGCTGTTCGGCGGTACAGTCGGTCAAGCTGCACCGCTGGCGAGTTTGACTGTCAATGCCCGCAGTACCCAGGTTTCGGGCAATATTGCGACATCGGGCGACATCGCTTTCAATAGTAACGTCACCGTCGATCGCACCGCCACCTTAGCCGCAACTAACGGCAATATCGCTTTTGCCAGTAACCTCGACAGCATCACTGGCCGGGCAAATAATTTGACGCTGCGCTCCGGCGGCAACATTACTTTTCGCGGCACAGTCGGTCAAACTCAGAGGTTGGGCCTGCTCTCGGCGGACGCTGCTAGCGTGACGGCTGCTTCCACAATTGCAGCCCGCAGTTTGAGCGTTAACGCCCGAAATTCCGCTACCTTCGGGGGGGACAGCACGGCCGCTTTGGGAGCCTATATCAAGGCAGAAAATGTGTTCTTAGAGGGTGATTTAAGGACGGATGGCGGCAGCGTGAACCTGCAAGGAAGCCGCGAGGTTCGGACTAACAATATTACCTCGAACGGCGGGAGCATTCGGGTTGAGGGGAATACTGTTGCAGCAGGCGCGATCGACTCCTCATCGGTAACGGGAACCGGAGGCGCGATCGCGCTCCAAACCAATGCCGGCCCTTTAACTGCGGGAGCTTTGAACGCTTCGGGGGCGATCGGCGGAAATATTGCTCTCACCTCTTCATCGGGGATTTCGGCTCTCGATCTCAACTCCAGCGGCACTTCAAACGGCAACGGCGGGGCTGTTTCCCTGAGCGCGACCGGCCTCATTCAGTTGGGTTTTGTCAACGCTCAAGGCGGCACTGGCGGCACTGGCGGCAGCGTTGATGTGACAACCCTCGGTTTGTTTCGCTCGAACAGTGTTTTCAACGATATATCGGGCAATATTTCCAGTATTTCTACTGCCGGAGGTGCGGGGGCGGGGGCGATCGCAATTCGCCACGGAGGCGGTATCGATCGACCGTTTGTAGTTGGCGGCGCGATCGACAATGGAACCAGGGGAGGCATTAATGCTGGCGCAGGAAACGCCATTTTGCCCAGTCTTTCTTTTGAGCAAACTTACACGCAGGGAAGTTTACCAAATCAGATTTCCCTAATTACACCGGGCGCACCAATTCCCGCACCAATTCCCGCACCAATTCCCGCACCAATTCCCGCACCAATTCCCGCACCAATTCCCGCACCGCCTGTAGTACCCGTAAATCCCGATCCTGCGCTGTCACTTCCTTCATCTTTGCAAGTTGAATTGCGATCGCCAATTGGAGACAAAAATTTACCAATTAGCCGGGCTATTTTCGCTCCTTCTAGAAGATTAAATTCGGTAGGCTCAGGAGTTTTAGCATTTGAACAAACCTTCAGTCGCGAGTATGAAAAATATCTAGAATTGCCCGCAAAAACGCCGATAACTAATATGTCGGTAATTTACGAAACTCTTCGCAAAAACGAACAGATTACCGGGGTAAAATCTGCCATCATTTATATGAATTGGGTCAGCGGCTCGGACGGGGCCGCCGCCAAAGAAAATGGTTCGGTGCTGGTGGCAAGTCGGGATTTATCTAATCTATTGCCTGTGAGAAAAAACCTCATCCCCCAGCCGCCTCGGCTCTTAGAAGATAGGTTGGGGGAGAAGTTACCGCCACAGCAGGGCAAAGAAGTTTCCGATGTTCCTAACGGGGAGCATTTAGAATTAGTGTTAGTAACAGCTAACGCTCAACCGATGCGCGTTTTAGTTCCGGCGACAACGCGCTGGCAGGTGTTGCAATTGGCTGACGACTTGCAAAGCGAAATAACTAATCCCAGAAGAAGAAACAGCATTAGTTATTTGGATGCGGCTCAAAAACTTTATCGGTGGTTAATTGCGCCAATTGCTCCAGAATTGATAGCTTTAAATATTGACAATTTAATTGTAATTCCGGCGGCGGGTTTGCGGAGCGTGCCGTTTGCGGCCCTTCACGACGGCAAAGGCTTTTTAGTTGAGAAATACAGCCTTAGCGTGATGCCGAGTCTGAGTTTGACTGATATCGGCTACGACAATATTGCGGATGATGAAATTTTGGCGATGGGGGCGTCGGTATTTGAAGATAAAGCGCCATTACCGGCGGTACCGGTGGAGTTAGAGTCGATCGCGCCGCCCGATCGCGGAAAATCATTTTTGAATCAAGATTTTACTCTCGGAAATTTGCAAGCTCAGCGGGCAAATCGGCCTTTTGGAATAATTCACTTAGCAACTCACAGCGAATTCCAGCCCGGGGAACCAAAAAATTCTTACATTCAGTTGTGGGATACTAAATTGCGCCTCGATCAAATGCGGCAGTTGCGGTGGAATGAACCGCCGGTGAATCTGTTAGTTTTAAGCGCGTGCAGTACCGCTTTGGGCGACGCAGAGGCGGAGTTGGGGTTTGCGGGTTTGGCGGTAGCTAGCGGTGCGCGATCGGCTTTGGCGAGTTTGTGGGAAGTCAGCGATGAGGGGACTTTGGGGCTGATGACGGGGTTTTACCGCCAGTTGCGGATGCCGAGAGGTGAAGGCAATTTGATGATTAAAGCCGAGGCTTTGCGGCAGGCGCAATTGGAGATGCTGCGGGGGCGCGTGCGGATTCAAGACGGGATGCTGCGAGTCGAAGGGCTTTCTGTGAGTCTAACTTTGCCTCCAGAAATTGCGGGGCGGGGCGATCGAGTGCTTTCGCATCCTTATTATTGGGCCGCCTTTACAATGATTGGCAATCCTTGGTAATGGGGATGTTGAAAGAAGAAGGAAAAAGATTTGACACAAATGTGGTTTTGTTTCCTTTTTTTTTAGTGTTATTACAGATATGGGTTAATTTGCACTCGCTTTCATTAGACCTCTTGCAAAAATAACTAGGACGGGCAAGATGCCCATCCCACAAATTTTTTTTTCTTGTGGAATGGGCCGGAGAGCCCGTTCCAGAATTTGATTAAAAGGATTTTTGCAAGAGGTCTATTGTATGGTGATTCCACCTATTCATAGTCCAATACGGTTCACTTAACACTTTTTCCGTCCCGGAGATCCCCCTAAATCCCCCTTAAGAAGGGGAGTAGGGGTTGACTTTAAGAGCTTTCTTGTCCCCCCCCCTTGGGAAGGGGGGTTAGGGGGGATCTGTCTTAAGTGAACGGTATTTATTCATAGTCTAATTATGCAACCCCCCAATCTCCTAGGAAGCTCAACGGCGATCGCACTTCACTCTGTTTTTCCTGCTTGGGGAGTAATCTGTGGAGCGATCGCACTCTTGACCCGAATCATTACTCCTATTTTTAAAGAAATGTTAAAAATAAATAACTTTATTTAAAACCTTAATTTTTGCTTAAATTTTAGAGTAGTCTAAGGATTATAGATACATCTACATTGCAAATTAACACTTCCTAAAAAATCGTGTATTAATAGTTAAAAAAGAATGTAAGAATGATTAACTTAGCTGGCTACGAGATTACCAACCAAATTCATGAAAGTAACAATTCTTTAGTTTGCCGAGGACTGAGAAAGCAAGACAACCAACTGGTCATTCTCAAATTTCTCAAAGAAGATTATCCGATGCCAGCTTCGTTAGTCAGATACAAGCAGGAATACGAAATTACACGCAATCTTAACCTAGAAAGTGTGCCTAAAACCTACAGCTTAGAAAGATACCAGAACAGTTTGGTTATCATTTTCGAGGATAGTGGTGGAGAATCATTAAAGCTGTGGTTTGCTTCTCAAAAACTTACCTTAGAAGACTTTTTGTCAACAGCTATTAAAATAACCCGAGCTTTAGGTCAAATTCATCAACATAACATTATTCATAAAGATATCAACCCCAGCAATATTATTATTAACTCAACCACAGGGCTAGTTCAAATTATAGATTTTGGCATCTCTACAGTCTTATCGCGCGAGAATCCTAGTATTAACAACCCCAATATTTTAGAAGGCACTCTTACCTATATATCGCCCGAACAAACAGGCAGAATGAACCGATCGATCGACTACCGCACTGATTTTTACTCATTAGGAGTCACTTTTTACGAACTGCTAACGGGGCAAGTGCCATGCGATTATAACGATGCAATGGAATTAGTCCACTGTCACATAGCTAAACAAGCACTGCCGCCCCATGAAATAAATCCAGAAATTCCTAAAGCGGTTTCTGATATTGTAATGAAACTGTTAGCAAAAACGGCTGAAGAAAGATATCAAAGTGCTTGGGGTATCATTGCAGATTTAGAAGAATGTCTGCAACAGCTACAGGCTAAAGGCACAATTGTAGATTTTGCGATCGCCCAAAAAGACATTACGGATAAGTTTCAAATCCCTCAAAAACTCTACGGTAGAGAAAGAGAAGTTGAAACCTTATTAGCTGCCTTTGAGCGAGTCAGCAATGGTACAACAGAAATTATGTTAGTGTCGGGTTACTCTGGCATTGGCAAATCTGCCTTAGTGCAAGAAGTTTATAAACCGATTACTAAGGCAAGGGGTTATTTTATTGCTGGGAAATTCGACCAATTTCAACGCAATATTCCTTACGCGGCTATCATCAATGCTTTTCGATCCTTAGTGAAGCAAATACTAACTGAAAGTGAAGCGCAATTAGTTCACTGGAAAGAAAAACTTTTAGCAGTTTTGGGTAAAAACGGACAAGTCATTATTGATGTCGTTCCCGAAGTGGAACTCATTGTTGGTAAGCAGCCAGCCGTGCCAGAATTAGCGCCAGCCGAGTCACAAAATCGTTTTAATTCAGTATTTCAAAAATTCATCGGCGTGTTTTGCTCATCTGAACATCCTTTAGTCATCTTTTTAGACGATTTACAATGGGCTGATTCTGCCACGCTGAAGTTGCTAGAAGTAATGATGACAGATGCACAAACGCGCTATTTGTTCTTAATTGGGGCATATCGAGATAACGAAGTCGATCCCGGACATCCCTTGATGATAAGTCTTGATTTACTACAGTCCAAAGCCTCTGTTATCAACAACATCACATTAGTTCCCTTAGCTATTGAAGATATTTGCAACTTAATTTGTGATACGTTACACGCTAACACAATTACAGTAGAACAATTAGCTCAATTAGTAATCAGAAAAACTTCTGGCAACCCCTTCTTTGTCAATCAATTTCTCAAAACTCTCTATCAGGAAGGCTTACTTACATTTATTCCTCCGTCTCAAGGCAGTAAACCCCAATGGCAATGGGACATAGCTTTAATTGAGGCAATAGGCATTACTGATAATGTTGTGGAGTTAATGGTTAGGAAGTTAAGAAAACTTCCTACCTCCACACAGCAGGTTTTACAGTTAGCTGCTTGTGCAGGCAACACTTTTGATTTGCACACCCTTTCTCTTATCCATGAAACATCAGTAGCAGTCGCTTATCAAAACCTTTTACCAGCAATTCAGGAAGGTTTAGTATTACCTATTTCGGATCTGGAAACTACACCAGAAGAAATAATAGATGCTCCCCTAATTATTCTTACTTTTAAATTTTTGCACGATCGAGTGCAACAAGCAGCTTATGCCACTATCCCAGAAGAGCATAAAAAAGAAGTTCACCTCAAAATCGGTCAACTACTTTTAAAAAATACGACAGAAGAAGAACTGGAAGAAAAAGTTTTCAATTTGGTCAATCATCTTAATATAGGTGTGGAATTGATTGATGATTTAGAGCAGAAAGTTAAATTGTCAAATTTGAATTTAATAGCAGGCAAAAAAGCCAAAGCTTCCACAGCCTATAAAACAGCAGCTACCTATTTTGCTTTAGGAATAAAACTACTAGGGATTCAGGCTTGGGAAAATTATTATGAACTAACATTTACTCTCTATAGGGAGCGAAGTGAGTGCGAGTATTTAGCTGGCAATCTTGAGGAAGCAGAAGAACTTTTCAAGATTGCCTTAAGTAACAGCAAATCGGCAATCGACAAAGCAGAAATTTATTCTCTTTATACATTCTTTTGTTCAACTTTATCGCGGAAAGATGAAGCCCTAAAGTTCACGCTTGCTGGCTTAGAATGTTTGGGTATGGAGTTGCCTCGTACAGAAGAAGAATTACCAAAGGCAGTAGAAGTAGAATTACAACAGGTATCGTTAAATCTGTCCCAAAGAAAAGTTGCTGATTTAATTCATGCTCATGAGCTTAGAGACTTGACAAAAAGAGCCTGCATTAAATTATTAATTGATTTGTGGGCGGTAGCTTATTATGTTGTACATCAAAATTGGTTAGATTTATCTATATTAAAGATAGTCAATATGTCCTTAAGGTATGGAAACACAGATTTATCAGCCTTCGGTTATGTTACTTATGGAATGTTGTTATCATCTAGAAATGAATATAAATCAGCTTATGAATTTGGTAAGCTAGCTTTAAAGCTCAATGAAAAATTTAACAACAAGAGCCTTAGTTGTAAAATTCCTAATCTTTTTGCTTTGAGAATTAATCCTTATAATAATCATTTAAAAACAAACTTAGATATTTTTAGGACAGCTTATCAAGGTGGGCTAGAGTGTGGCGATTTAGTTTACATAGTTTGGACGATGATGTTTAGTATATGGACTAGATTTATTATAGGTCAGCCTCTCCAAAATGTTTATGAAGAATCTTGTAAATATATAGCTGTTATGAAGCAGACAAATGACTTAAGTATGCTGTATGGATTTATGTCTTTACAGCAAACTACTTTAAATTTACAAGGATTGACTAAAGACAAATATAGCTTCGATGATGAAACATATAGTGAAGCGTTGTGCTTGCAACACTGGGAAAATACGAAGTTTTATCATGTTAAGACTTGGTATATAACTTTCAAGGCTCAAGTTTTATTTATTTATGATAACTATACTGAAGCTCTCAAACTAGCTCAAGAAAATGAAAAAGAAATTAATAATTTCGGTTTTTTTAATATCACTCAACACTATTTTTATTATTCATTGATTTTGGCTGCTGTCTATTCAGAGGCTAGTATTGATGAAAAAGAAAACTACTGGGAAATTTTACATAATAATCTAGAAAAAACAAAAATTTGGGCTGATAGCTGCCCAGATAATTATCTACATCAGTATTTACTGATAGCGGCAGAAATAGCGCGAATTTCTGGTAAGGCTTTAGAAGCAATGGATTTATACGACAAAGCGATCGCTTCGGCTAGAGAAAACGAATATATCCAGAACGAAGCTTTGGGTAATGAACTAGCGGCTAAATTCTGGTTAGCTAAAGGGAAAGAAGATTTTGCCCAACTTTATATGCAAAAAGCTCATTATGGCTACCAGATATGGGGCGCTCAACGCAAAATTGATGATTTAGAAGAGAAATACCCCCAATTGCTAGCTAGAACATCAGCAAAGACAGTTAAAACAAAAATTAATCAAACAACGACTGCTCCTACCACCACTAGCACTAATTTGGGGGATACGCTAGATTTAGCCACAGTCATGAAAGCTTCCCAAGCAATTTCGGGTGAAATTGTTTTGAGTAAGTTGCTGGAAAGGTTAATGAAGATTGCGATCGAAAATGCTGGTGCTGAAAAAGGCTTTTTGATTTTAGAAAAAGCGGGAAACTGGGCGATTGAGGCTGAAGGTTCGGTGAAAGAGGATGAGGTGAGTGTGCTGCGATCGCTTCCTCTGAATGCAACAGCAGCTTCCGGGGAAATGCCTAAACTGGCAAGTGCGATCGCCAACTACGTCATCCGCACCCAAGAAAATGTGGTTTTAAATAACGCCACCCAAGAGGGACAATTTACCCGCGATCCTTATATTGCAGCAACTCAACCGAAATCGATTCTCTGCACTCCTCTGCTGCACCAAGGCAAGCTGACAGGCATTCTTTACCTGGAAAATAACCTAACAGAAGGAGCTTTTACTACAGATAGGCTGGAGCTGTTAAAATTGTTATCTGCCCAAATTGCCATTTCCATTGAAAATGCCCAACTCTACAACAACTTGCAGGAGTTCAATCAAAACTTAGAGCAATTAGTAGGCGATCGCACCCACGAATTATCCAACACGCTGGATGCTTTAAAAGCGGCTCAAAGTAAGCTAGTAGAATCTGAAAAAATGGCATCCCTGGGAGGATTAGTTGCAGGTGTTGCCCACGAAATTAATACTCCCATCGGCGTTGGTGTCACTGTTGCTTCCGCTTTGGCAGACCATACCACAGAATTTGCCTCTATTTATAAAAGTGGCAAAATGAAGCGCTCCGAGCTAGAAGAATTTTTGGATATAGCAACCCAGAGCAGTAACACCCTTCTAATTAATCTAAATCAGGCTGCGGCATTGATTCAGAGCTTTAAAGAAGTGGCAGTCGATCGCTCTAGCGAAGAACGACGAACTTTCGGGGTAAGAAATTATCTGGATGAAATTTTAATCCAATTAAAACCCAAATTGAGAAATAGCAAACATTCGATCGAAATTAAGGGAGATAGCAAAATTGCCCTAGATTCTTATCCAGGTGCTTTATCACAAGTTGTTACAAATTTGCTGATGAACTCCCTGATTCATGCTTACGAACCGGGCGAATCTGGTCAGCTCGCTTTTGATTGGCGGCAAGAGGGCGATCGACTTAGCTTTGAATATTCCGACGATGGTAAAGGCATTTCCCCAGAAAATTTAAGTAAAATTTTTGAGCCATTCTTTACTACCAAACGGGGTCAGGGTGGTAGCGGATTGGGATTGCATATTGTCTACAATTTAGTTACCCAAAAACTTCTGGGTGAAATAGAATGTAAAAGTGAGGTGGGAGTAGGAACCAAATTTATTATTAAGTTCCCCGTGCAAATCGATTCCCAACCGTAGTTTACCCAATCAAAACATTAGTAATCAAGAAAGGTCAACAGCAATGGACAGAAATATTTACGGCTTTTTCAATGAAGTATCATCTGAAAAAGTGTTATTTGCTGAAGAAGTTAACTCAGATGAGGAGTTATGTTTTGCCGATGAAGTATCTGAAGATACCCCGACTGAAAGCTGGAAAATTTTGATTGTAGATGATGAGGCTCAAGTTCACACAGCTACCGATATTGCCTTAAGAAAGTTTGTTTTTGAAAATAAATCTTTAAAGTTTATTAGTGCTTATTCCGCTCGTGAAGCTAAACAGCTAATCCAAGAAAATCCTGATGTTGCCATCATCCTGCTTGATGTCATCATGGAAACAGATGATTCTGGCTTAGAGTTTGTTAAATATGTCCGGGAAGTGCTAGGCAATCAGTTAGTGCGAATTATTTTACGCACGGGTCAACCCGGACAAGTGCCCGAAAAAAGCGTTATTATCAATTACGATATTAATGACTATAAAACTAAAACTGAATTAACGACATCAAAACTATACACTACGGTGCTAACAGCTTTGAGAAGTTTTTCTCTAGGTCAGAAATTGCAGTCGGAAATAGAGCGGCGCGAACAAATAGAAAAAGCACTCCGTATCAGTGAAGAAAAAGAACACCAAAAAGCTCTTGCCTTAGAGCATTTTGTCAAAGAACTGCAAGAAACACAACTCCAGCTAGTTCAAAGTGAAAAAATGTCTAGTCTCGGTCAATTAGTTGCAGGTGTCGCTCATGAAATTAACAATCCGGTTAACTTTATTTACGGCAATATCTCGCACGCCAAGGATTATACTAAAGAACTCATCTATCTGTTGAATCTCTACCAACGGCATTACCCCCAACCCGAAGCAGAAATTCTCAATGCCATAGAAGATGGAGAGTTGTCATTTATCATCGACGATTTGCCAAAATTGCTTTCTTCCTTGCAGTTAGGTATCGATCGCATTCGCCTTATTGTGCAGTCTCTACGAAATTTTTCGCGGTTGGATGAAACTGAAATTAAATCAGTCGATATCCACGAAGGGATTAATAGCAGTTTGACGATCTTGCAGCACCGACTAAAGGCTAAGTCCGATCGCTCTCCTATTAATGTGATTAGAGACTATGGTGAATTGCCGCTTATAACCTGTTATGCAGGTCAGCTCAACCAAGTGTTTATGAACCTTTTAGTGAATGCTATAGATGCTTTAGAAGAGCGGGAAAGTAGAGAAAAGGGTACATTTTTTCAGCCCCAAATTTTGATTCGCAGTGAAGTCGTACCGGCCAATTCACATAACAAAATTAACTCAGTTTCAGGGATTCGGGTCACAATTGCTGATAATGGTATTGGCATGACTGAGAAAGTTCGTTCTAAACTTTTCACTCCCTTTTTTACTACTAAGCCAATAGGAAAAGGTACAGGCATTGGATTGTCAATCAGCCGAAAAATTTTACTAGAAAAACACTGCGGTCAATTGCAGTGTTTTTCTACGCCAGAGGAGGGAACGCAGTTTATTATTGAGTTGCCGACTATCTGTATAGCCACCAATCTCGCGGTATCTATGGTCTAGGAAACTCATTTGACGGAATTCATGGCTCTCCTGAACTTGTGGTGATAATTTTATCTAATCAGAAAAACAAGCTAATACGCGATTTCTGAAATTATGAAAA